>JAICPQ010000197.1 GCA_025929745.1 Burkholderiales bacterium
CGGTACCCTCACACACATGGCGGTCGAGCTGCTCGCGGTCGTCGCTCAAGTGAATTTCACGCACGTCCCCTACAAGGGGGTGAGCGGCGCATATACCGACGTGATCGGCGGGCGCGTCGACTTTCTGGCGGACGCGCCCGCGTCGATGCTGCCGCATGTGCGCTCGAACCGCATACGGGCGCTCGTGGTCACCGCGCCGCAACGCCTCTCGACGCTCCCGAACGCGCCCACCGTCGCGGAGGCCGGCCTGGCTGCCGCGGAGGCGGACTTCACCACCGGCCTGCTCGCGCCCGCTGGGACACCGGCGGCCGTCGTCTCGCGCTACGAAGCGGCCGCGCTGCAGGTGGCGCAAAGCCCGGCGTTCCGCGACTACCTGGCGACGCAGGGCTACGAGCCGCTCGCCGCGAACGGCGCGCAGTTCGTCAAGATCATCCGCGAAGGCGCCACGAAATGGGAGCGCGTGGTGCGCGAGCGCAACATCAAGGTGGAGTAAGACGCGTGCATTCTTTGATGGCGCCCGGCAGCCACACGCGCACCATCATCGCAACGAGCTCGGGCAGCCGCCCTTGCACGTCCATGTCGAAAATGTAGCTGCGCGTATGCGGAAACGCGATCGCGCCGTGCAGCATCTGCACGAGCTCGATCTCGCAGCCGCTCACCGCGCGCTTCGATCGCACGCCCGCCTCGTGCCGCAGCTCGCGAGCGACCGGCACAAGGATGCGCTTCTCGAGCGCGCGGCTGAAGCGCGGCCCGTGCATTCCAAGCAGCCCGGCGCGCGTCCATAGCCTCGCCTCGCCGCGCCGGATTTTGCCGCGGTATTGGGAGTAAAAGCGCGTAAGGCGCTCGGCGAGCGGAATCCTTCGATCGACGAGCAAAGCGTCCCATTGCGGCTGCCAGCGTCCGGCGAAGAGCTGCGCGAGCACCTGCTCGCGCAGATTGCCGATTCGGCGCAGCCGCGCTTCGGGCACGCGTGCGGCGCGCGCGATGCGCGAAAGCGGCACCTCGAAGCCGTCCTCGGCGTACAGCCGCGCGGCTGCTGCTATGATCTTCGCACCTATGCGCTTACTTTCTTTCATCGCACTCCTCGTCGTCCTGCCGTTCGGCGCGCCGCAGGTTTCCGCGCAAAGCTATCCCACCAAGCCCGTCCGCATGATCGTGCCATGGGCGCCGGGCGGCACCACGGACATCCTCGGGCGCGTGATCGCCCAAAAGATGAGCGAGAAATGGGGCCAGCCGGTCATCGTCGAGAACCGCGGCGGCGCCGCCGGCAATATCGGCGGCGAGGCGGCGGCGAAGTCCGCGCCCGACGGCTACACGCTCCTCCTTGGCACGATGAGCTCGCATGCGATGAACCAGTTCCTTTACGAGAAGATGAGCTTCGACCCGGTGGCGGACCTCGCCCCCATCTCGCTCGTAGCGAACGTCGCCACCGTGCTGGTGGTGCACCCGTCGTTGCCGGTCAACAACGTGAACGAGTTGATCGCGCTCGCGCGCGCCAAACCCGGGCAGCTCAATTTCGCCTCGGGCGGCATCGCCAGCTTCAACCAGCTGTGCGCCGAGCTCCTCAAGATGTCCACGAAGATCGACATCGTGCACGTGCCCTACAAGGGCGGCGGTCCGGCGGTTGCCGATCTCGTCGGCGGCAAGGTGCACATGCTGTTTACCGGTGCGCCGGTCACCATGCCGCATATCAAGGCCGGCCGCCTCAAGGTGCTGGCCGTGACCGACTCTCAGCGCTCCGCCGCCCTACCCGACACGCCGACCATGGGGGAATCCGTTCCGGGCTACGAGTTCAATAACTGGTACGGCGTCATGGCGCCGGCCGGCACGCCGCGGCCCATCATCGACCTCGTGAACGCCGAAGTGCATCGCATCCTTGCCCTGCCCGATGTCCGGGAGCGTTTCTCCGGCCTAGGCGCGGACCCGACACCGAGCACGCCGGAGAAGTTCGGCGCAGTGATGAAGACCGACGCGGATAAATGGGGCCGCATCATCCGGCAGGCCGGGGTGCGCGCCGAATAGCCGCTCATTCCAGCCATTTGTACATGACAAGCGCATCGACGTAACCTTGCGCTGGATGCCTGAAAGCCTTGGGCAATCGACCGACGGTTTCGAACCCCAGCTTCGTCCATAGCTTCACCGCGCCGGCGTTGGTTGAGGCGACGAAATTGAATTGCATGGCCTTATAGCCAAGCGCCTTCGCGATTCTCTGCGAGTGCTGACACATCGCGGTGGCTATGCCGCGCCCTCTGGCGGAGGACGACACCATATAGCCGCAATTGCAGACGTGGTCGCCCGGCCCGCCCTGGTTCGTCTTCAGATAGTAGCTTGCGAGAACCTGGCCACCTTCCTCGGCGACGAAGGAAAGCCTCGGCATCTCCATCCAAAGCAGAAATGCCTGCTCCTTCGTGGTATCGGTTGCGTACCCGTAGGTGTCGGCGCGCGAGACGACCTCGTGAAAAATCGGCCATATCGCGTCGAAGTCCTCCCGCGTTGCTTCCCGGATTTTCATAAGTCATTGTGTGCGAAGAAATCGACATCAACCCAGACTGGGCGCGGCCGATTCGAGGTATCCTTCGCGCTGTAGGGGTAACACGCAACCAGGGAGGTCAGATGTCCATTCATCGTCATGTCAGCAAAGCGGCCGTTCTTACCGTATTTGCCGCGGCAGGCTGTGTCACGCAGGGCGAGTTCGACAAGATGCAAGGCGAGAAGAACCAGGAGATCGCGTCGCTGCAGTCGAGCCGCTCGTCGCTCGAGCAGCAGGTCCGCAACCTCGAGAGCCAGCGTGCGAGCCTCGAGAAGCAAAGAGACGGCCTTACGAAAGAGAAGGACAGTCTTACTCAGGAGAAGGACAGTCTTACCCGACAGATAGCTGCGCTGGAGCAGCAGCGCGCTCAGCTCCAGGCAAGCGAGAAGCAGGTCGAGGCGCGCTACGACGCGCTGCTCGCCAACCTCAACGAGGAGGTGAAGAAGGGCCAGCTCCAGGTGCGGCAGTTGAAGGGCATGCTCACCGTCGACGTCGCCGAGCAGCTTTTCTTCGACTCCGGCCGCGCGACCCTGAAGGACACGGGAAAGGAGGTCCTGAAGAAGGTCGCGGACGCAATCAAAGGCTATGACGACAAGGCGATCCGCATCGTAGGCCACACCGACAACGTGCCCATCAGCGGAAACCTGCAGAAAGTATTTCCGTCGAACTGGGAGCTGTCGGCTGCGCGCGCCACTACGGTCGTGCGCTTTCTGCAGGACACCGGCATCCCGCCCGAGAGGCTCGTCGCCACGGGGCGCGCCGAATACGCGCCGGTCGCGCCGAACGACAGCCCCGAGGGACGGCAGAAAAACCGCCGGATCGAAATTACCCTCATCGACAAGGGGCTCGTGCAGTAGCGCGCGCAGTGCTCATCGAAACAAGCGGCTGGAGCGTCGCGCTCCAGCCGCTTGATGTCTCAACAAGAATATGACGCAACAAAATCCGCTTGAGCGCTATCAAATCCATAATGAGGTCGGACGCGGCGCAATAAGCCGGGTCTACGCGGCGCGCGATCGCTCCACCGGGGCGCTTGTCGCGTTGAAAATGGTCGACCCCGCGTTATTTGCCGAGGGCGATGCGCACCTCGCCGAACTCTTCCTCGAAAACGCGCGCTCCGCCGCGAGGCTCAGGCATCGCAATATCGTCAAGGTCCTCGACGCCGGAGAAGCTGGCGGCACCGCCTACGTGGCGATGGAGCTGCTCGTGGGCGAGAGCCTGCGCCAGGCACTCGACAAGCGGCCCCTCCCGGTCGCGCGAGCGGTGCAGATCTTGGATGATGTTGCATCCGCGCTCGCCTATGCCCATGAGGAAGGCGTGGTGCACCGAGGCATCAAGCCGTCGAACATCATTGTGTTGCGCTCGGGCGTTGCGAAGATCGGCGATTTCGGTATCGGGCAGATCGGCGAAGCAGCGGTACGCTATAAGTCCCCCGAGCAGGTGCGCGGCGACCCGATCGACCATCGGTCCGACCTGTTTTCGCTCGGCACGGTGTTCTACGAAATGCTCACCGGGCGGCCGCTCTTCGAGGGCGGCTCGCCGCAGGAAATCATGGAGAACATTCTGCGTGCCGAGGCGCCGGCGCCGAGCGAGGTGAATCCGCACGTCCCGGGCGCAGTGGAAGGGATCGTTTCCGGCATGCTTCGCCGGCATCCGGACGAGCGGTTCGCCAGCGCCCGAATCCTGCTTCGCGAGTTGCAGGGCCTCAAAGAAGGGCTCGGGCTTGCGCCCGGCGGGAGCGCCCGCACCGTCAAGCCAATTGCAAGCGCTCCGCCGGCCAGAACCGAGCCGACGCTGCGGACGCCTGATAAAACGATCCCGCCGACACGCGGTCAGGCGGAGCCGGCGGCACCCGAGACTGCAACCGAACGCGAACCGAGTCTGCGGACGCCCGGCAATCCAATCCCGGGTGGCGCGGATGAGCACGACGCGAGGTTCATGATGGACCGGGGACCCCTGCCATACCGCCCCGCCAAATCTCGGGTTGCAAGCTTCGCCGCATTCGCGTTCACGCTCGTCGCCGTGCTTGGAGTTGCCGTCTGGTTGTTTTACTCGCAAGGTTCCAGCGAGTCACCCACGGCCGCGAGCCGCACGCAGGAAGGGCCGGCGGTAGCGGCAGCCCCGGCGGCAGCGGCAACGCCGTCCCCGTCAATCGCGCCTGCGCCTGTAGCCGAAGCGATCAACAAACCCGCGCCTGCGCCCGCTGCCCCGGAGCCGAACCCGCTGCCGCCGAAACCGCTCACGGCGAAGCCTAGCGCTCCGGCACAACCGAAGACCTTGCTCGCCCGCGAGTCTAAGCAAGCTGCAAGCGCCGACACTCCGCCCGCGACTCCGCCGGCGCAAAAACTGCCGCGAGTGGCTCCACGGACGGCGAGCATTTCCGAGCCGCAGCCGGGTGCCACGGCGAAGCTCATCATCGCGGTGTCACCGCAAGGCGAGCTCTACGTCGACGGCAAGCACTACGGCACGACACCGCCGATCACCACGCTCGATCTCGAACCGGGAATGCATCGCATCGAGATTCGCAGCGGATCGCGGAGGCCGTACGTCACGTACATGACGCTTCAGGCTGGGGACGTGCGCCGCATCCGGCACGAGTTCGGCGCAAGACCGAGCGGCCCGCCTACCTA
>JAICPQ010000183.1 GCA_025929745.1 Burkholderiales bacterium
AATGCAGGTCGGTGCCGCAGATCGCGCTTGCCGTGATGCGAACCAGCGCATCGGTCGGCGCCTTGATCTTCGGGTCGCGCACGCTATCGAGCCGGATATCGCCAACCCCATGGAAAACGACGGCTTTCATGAAACCTCCGTTGAAAGCCGAAACGCCGCAAGCGGCGTGCCGCGCCCGCTTCCTCGAGCAGGCGCTCAAGCGCTTCGAGGCCGGCGCAGAAATGCGCCAATAGCAGCCTTTCGTCAATCTAGTTGACAATCGAGCATTTCGTCAATTAGAGTTGACGAATGGACCCGATCGAAGAGTTCCTGTGGGAGAACCGGCGCGTGTTTCGCGCCGCCGGTGCGGTCGCCGACGAGGCGCTGAAGCCGCTCAGGCTCGATGCCGCGGGGCGTGCGCTGCTCGAGTTTCTTGCCCGTGAGGAAGAACCCATCACGCTATCCGAGCTCGCGCGAAAGCGCGCGGTGAGCCGCCAGCACATCCACCAATCGCTCGCGCGTCTGCGCAACCCGGACTGGGTCGAGCGTCTGCCCGATCCGGCCGATGCGCGATCCGTGCGCCTGCGCCTCAGCGCCGAGGGCAAGCGCTTCTGGGCGCAGGTCCGCGCCGTCGACCGCCAGATCCTGCAGCGCCTCGCGCGGCGGCTGAACTCCGACGAGCTGGCGCGCGCCACCGCGACCGTGCGCCGCGTGCGCGAGGCGCTGGACGCGATGCGATGAAGCCTCCGCTCGCCTTCCTCGTCGCGCTCGCCGCCCAGGCGCCGCTCATCGTTCTGAACTGGCCGCTTCGGCTGTCCGGCGTGAGCATGATTTTTGGCTTTTCCCTCCTCATCGCCGGAGCGTGGCTGAACATAGCGGCAGACCGGCTTTTTAGACGCAATGGCGTGGGCGTATGCCCGTTTTCCGAAACGCCGAGGCTCATTACTCACGGGCCGTACCGCATCACGCGAAACCCGATGTACCTGGGACTCGTGCTGCTCTTGGCCGGTATTGCATTCCTCACGGGCGTGATGGCGAACGCGTGGACCGCAGTCGCCTACGCGGCGTGGATCCTCAAGTCCTACGTCATGCCCGAAGAGGATTTTCTGCGGCGGCTGTTCGGCGCCGATTTCAACCAATACGCCGCGCGCACCCCGCGTTGGCTGGGAGATTCTTCAATGCTTCGCAATGTGATCGTGTTCCTTACGGCCCTCGTAGTCGTCGGCATGGTTCTCCTCTGGGCATGGAATACTGTGGCCGTCGGCCTCTTCAGCGCCCCGGTGGCGCAATTCAAACATGCCCTCGCCTTCGAAATGGGCGTAGTAGCGCTCTTCGCCGTTCCGTGGCTGCTGTGGCGCCGCCATACTGGGCGGGCATGAAGCTGCTTGCCGTTGTTTCGCTCCTCGTTTGCCTCCGCACGGCGTTCGCGTCCGACGACGCGGTCGTCGTGACCGCGGTGCGCGATCCGGTGAAGAAGTCCTATAAGAAAATGATTGACGGCGCGGCGCTCTTCGAAGAGAGAAGGCACCTCGCGCCCGAAGCCGCGCTGCGTTTCAAGCTGATTCCGCGCCAAGCCGACACGCGCATGGAGGGCGTCGAGCTCGAAGTCGCCGCGGACTCGATCGCCATCCCGCTCAAGGTCGCGCCCGACCAGACTTTCACCATCGAGCGCAACCGCACCGCGCTCAAGGAGAACGCTCAGGTGATGCCGAACCGCAAGGCCGGCACCATAACCTGGCGCGCCGACGTGCGCACGCCCGGCCTGCCGCCGAACGTGCGCCGCCTCGGCGACCTGCGCCTCGAGTGCGAAGTCGGCATGAAGGCCGGCCTCATCTCCAACTATCCTGCCGGATTCTGGGGCTGGCTGGACGGTCTCATCGCGCAGAACGAGAGCTATTGCCACCGCGCGGCGCCTCGCTACCTCTTCTTCGCCGAGCGCCCGATCTGGAGCGTGACGCTCGTCGACGGCGAGCGCCGCGAAGTGCTGCCGGTGGACATGCTCTACGGCGGCGCCTCGCGCGATCCCGACTGGCAGAAAGACCGGCATTGCGACTGCTCGGCGCTCTTCGACCGCGCGTACTTCGTTCCTCTGGGCGACATCTCCTGGCCGGACGACACGCGGGTCGAGATCGAGTACATGTCATGAGAACGCTCGTCGCCTGCGCCCTCCTCGCGGGCTGCGCGCTGACTCAGCCGATACCGGTGGCGCGCCCGCTCGGCCCCGGCGAGATCGCCTCGGCGCGCCAAGCCGAGAACGCGCTCGAGCTCGGCAAGAGCACGAAAGCCGACGTGAAAGCGCGTTTCGGTGAAGCGACGGCGCTTACATTCGCTACGGGATATGAGGTGTGGGTCTACCGCGAGCGGCGTGAGCCCAAGACGCAAACGCCGAACCTGGAGCTTGTGCTGCTGTTCGAGCCCGCTGGAATCCTGGCGAAGACGCGGGTTCGCTGAGCCCGGACTACGCGTGCGTCTCTAGCTCGTCGCGACGGCGGCCTCCGCGCGCGCCGCCGAACCACGGCTCGAGCGATGCCGAGCCGGTAAAGAGCGCGGCGACGAGCCAGGCAGCACTCACCATGATCAAACTAATGAAGGTCCAGTTATAGGCGGGCAGCCAGGTCTTGCTCATGAACGGCCCGAGGACCAGGAACAGCACCGCGTGCCCGCAGGCAACGACAACAAGGGTCGCCAGCGGCACGAGAATGCTGCGGACTACGCTCCACCGCTGGTCGTGCGGCGAGATCAGCGCGGCGGCGCGGCGCGCGAGCAGCCAGAACACGAGCAATGCGCCGCCGAATCCCAGGAACTGCGCTACGCGTGCGGCGTTGAAGCTCTTGCCCAAGCGCGTGGTCTTGAAGAGGTCCATTTCCCCCAGAGTCGCGGCCAGGATCAGCGCGAGCACGATCACCACGAGATAACGCACCATCCATATCCAGCGCTTATTCATTTCGTTCTCCTTCCTTTTCCGCCCTTAAACGGAAGCCTGAGGTAAGCTCCCTAAGCCACTGTGATTGCACACAATTCCTGCGGCCGAAGATAGCGAATAATTCACAACGCCTGCTTGATCGGTGCCTTTGCCGCACGGAAGAGTGGCAAGCTTCGCGGCATGCGTCGCTTGCTCGTTTGTTTGGCTCTTCTAACCCAAAGCGTTCAAGCTGAAACGCTCTCGGGCACCGTGATTAGCGTGGTGGATGGAGATACGCTGACCGTTCAGGACACAGAGAAACGCCGGCACCGGATTCGACTTGCCGAGATCGACGCCCCTCAAAGGAAGCAGGCGTTTGGCGCCAAGTCGCGCCAGTCCTTGTCCGCGATATGCCTCAAGAAACCCGCGCAGATCGAGTGGAAAGAGAAGGATGGCGAGAACCGCTACGTCGGCCAGGTGACGTGCAATGGCGTCGACGCCAATGCCGAGCAGGTGCGCTCTGGCATGGCCTGGGTGTCTCCCGCTTCGACGAGACCCGGCTCACCGTTATACGAGCTCGAGGCCTACGCCCGGATACGCGGCCTCGGCTTGTGGGCGGATCCCGATCCGGTGCCGCCGTGGGAGTGGAAGCTTGAAGCGAAGTAGACTCAAGCGCTATCTTCTGGGAGGGGGACATGTCCTTGCTATTCCGCGGCGCTCTTCTTTCGCTTGCTTGCTTCGCTTTGCTTCCGCTCCAGGCCGCGGCGTGGGACCGCGGCCCCGTGGAGCTCTTCGCCACGCTGCCTGATGGCGTGCGCTTGCCTGAAGGCATCACGGCCAACCCGGCGAACGGCGATGTATTCGTCGGCACTTTCGACGGAGGCGCGGACAACAAGCTGTTGCGCTTCGATCGCCAGGGCAGGCTGCAAGCGTCGCGCAGCTTCGGCCCCACGCCGCTGCTCGGCCTCGCATTCAATCCTGCCGACGGAAAGATCTATATCGCTGCGGTCGGGGATTTTGTAGGCACGGGGTCGCGCATCGAGCGCGTCGCGGCAAATCTTTCAGGCCCAAGCGAAGTCGTCGCCCAGATCCCAGCGGTCGGCGCGCCCGCGCCGCGCTCGGTGTCCAATCCGGACGGCACCACCGACACCATTACTTTTCAAAACGCGGCGCGAGTTCCGAACGGGCTCGCCTTCGACGGTGCCGGAAATCTCTACGCATCCGATTCGTTCCAGGGCGCGATCTTCCGCGTCGCGAATGCGGCGAGCTGCGCGCCGTGCACGGTGACGACGCTCGCGCATGATCCGCTCCTCGCCACGGCGGGCTTTCCGCCGTTCGGCGCGAACGGGATTGCGGTGAACGACGCCGACAACGCGCTCTTCGTTGCCAATACCGGCGATGACCGCGTGCTCAAGGTCAACAAGAGCTCAGGCGCGGTGAGCGTGTTCGCCGAAAGCATCAACGGCGCGGACGGCGTAGCGTTCGACAGTCAGGGCCGGCTCTGGGTCGCTGCGAACCAGGCGGACGAGCTCGTGGCGCTCGACGCGCAGGGAAAAGTCGTCGCCAAGCGCGGTGACTTCGAGGGTATCCGCAGGGACGGATCGCCGCGCGGGCTTCTGTTTCCGGCGAGCCTCGTGATTCTGGGCGATGAGATCTTCGTCACGAACCTGGCTTTGCCGCTGAACGCGACGACGGGCGACGAGCCGGAGGAGCAGGTCACGCGCTACACCGTGTCGCGCATCCGCATATCGGGTCCCCGAAACTAGCGCGGCAGCGCGAGTTCGGCGACGAGGCCCGGCGCGCTGTTGCTCAGCCTTACGTCGCCGCCGTGCCAGCGGGCGATGTTGCGGGCGATGCTTAGCCCGAGGCCGGTGCCCCCACTCGCCATGTTGCGCGAATCGTCCAGCCGGTAGAACGGCTCGAAGACGCGCTCGAGCTCGCGCTCTGGAATGCCCGGACCGCGGTCGCGGATCTGGATCGTGAGCCGGGCGGCGGAATCTTCGATGCGGATATCGGCGCACGCGCCGTAGCGCACGGCGTTTTCGATGAGGTTTTCCAGGCAGCGGCGCAGCGCTTGCGGGTCGGCCGGGTATGGCGCAAGCGCCGCGCCCTGCACGCTTAGCGCCTGCCCGACTTCGCGCCGGTCCTCGCAAAGGCTGTCGATAAGTGCGCCGATATCGACCGGCTGGCGCGTGCGTTCCTTGCGGACCGCGGAGAAGAAATCGAGCGTGCCGCTGACCATGGCCTGCATCTCGTGCAGATCGCGCAACATCCTCGAGCGCAGCTCTGCGTCGGGCAGCATCTCCGCGCGCAGGCGCAGCCGCGTGATCGGCGTCTTCAGGTCATGGGAGATCGCGCTCAGCAGCAACCCGCGCTCGATGAGGTAGCGTCGCACGCGCTCCTGCATGCGGTTGAACGCCGCCACCACCCGACGTACCTCGCTCGGACCGCGCTCGACGAGCGGCGCCCCGGAAGGATCCTGGCCGATGGCGTCGGCCGCTCTCGCGAGATCGCTTAACGAGCGGTTCATCATGCGCACGAGAAGCGCGGCGACGGAGAAGCACACGAGCAAGAGGAGCATGAGCAGTGGCAGGAGCGACTCGAGGCGGCTCAGCGGCTCCTGCGGCACGTTGACGTAGAACACCGCGAGCGTGCCATCCTCGAGCCGGATCTGCACCACGATGCCGAACGGCTGGGGAAGCAGGAAGTAAAAGTGACGAGCCATCCACAGCGAAAGCGCCGATGGAGCAGCGCCGGGGGAGCGCGTATGCGGA
>JAICPQ010000046.1 GCA_025929745.1 Burkholderiales bacterium
CGAAACCTGGAGCTGATCCTTCGCCTCGTGCGGGCAGGTGCGGGCCGAGGCCATGCCGTGGCAGCAATAGCACCAGAAGGTGACGTCCATCTTGAGCGCTCGCGTCTCGAGCGCGCCGGGCGGAATCTCGTCGAAGATGCGGTGCGCGTCGAATGGCCCGTAGTACTTGCCGACGCCGGCGTGGTCGCGTCCCACGATCAGATGCGAGCAGCCATAGTTCTGGCGAAAGAGCGCGTGCAGCAGCGCCTCGCGCGGACCCGCGTAGCGCATGTCGAGCGGATAGCCGGCCTGCACCACCGTGCCGGCGCGAAAGTATTTCTCAATGAGCACGGCGATCGCGCGCGTGCGCACATCCGCCGGGATATCTCCCGGCTTCAGATTCCCAAGCAGGGAATGCACGAGCACGCCGTCGCACACCTCGATCGCCGTTTTCACGAGGTACTCGTGCGCGCGTTGCATCGGGTTACGCGTCTGGAACGCGGCGACGCGCGACCAGCCGAGCCGCTCGAACTCGGCGCGCGTCTGGGCCGGCGTCATGAAAAGCGCCCCATACTTTTGCTTGAAGGCTCCGTCGGAGAGCACGCGCACCGGACCCGCGAGGTTGTAGTCGCCCTGGCCCATCACCATGGCGACACCGGGATGCGCGGCGTCGACGGTGCGGAACACCGCCTGGCATTCGCGCGCCTTCTCGATCTTGTAGCTCTCGACGACCCTCATCGTCGCGATGGCCTCGCCATCGGCATCGATCAGCGCGATCTCGCCCTTCAGGGGTTGCGTCGCGGACAAGGTGATGGGGATGGGCCAGAACAGGCCCGACGCTGTCTGATAGCGCTCGCACACGCCGCGCCAATCGGCGTGCGTCATGAAGCCCTCGAGCGGGGTGAAGCCGCCGATCCCCAGCATGATGAGATCGCCGCGCTCTCTCGAGCTGATGCGCAGCTTGGGCAGTGTGGCGGCGCGCCTCTTCTCGGCGGCCAGCGCCTCGCCCTCGAGCGCGCGCGCCTTCAGGCCAGCTCCTCCGTGGGGCGCGACGAGCGGCATCGCCGCCTATTCTCGGGACGCCCGCGCGCGCAAGCAAAATCGTTTCGTTGATCGCTCGATAAGAATCACTCTAGCGCCTCGCCCAGCCCCGTGCGCGCAGGACTGCGTCGCGCCAGCGCGCCATCCTGGTCTGCCTTTCGGCATCCTTCATCTGTGGCTCGAAACGCTTCTCCGCCTGCCAGTGCGCGGCGAGCTCCTCGCGCGACTTCCACAGATTGACGGTGAGTCCCGCGAGGTAGGCGGCGCCGAGCGCCGTGGTCTCGAGCACGCGCGGGCGCACGACCGGCACGCCGAGCAGGTCGGCCTGGAACTGCATGAGGAGGTCGTTCGCGGCCGCGCCGCCGTCCACGCGCAGCTCCGCGAGCGGCTGGCCCGAGTCCTTCTGCATCGCTTCCAGGAGCTCGGCGCTCTGGAACGCGATCGATTCGAGCGCCGCGCGCGCGATGTGCGCTTTGGTGGTGCCCCGCGTTATGCCAACCATGGCGCCGCGCGCGTCGGCATCCCAGTACGGTGCGCCCAGGCCAGTGAACGCCGGGACTAGATAGACGTCGCCGGAATCGAGCACGCTCGCGGCCAGCTTCTCCACCTCGCGCGACGACGAAAAAAACTCCAGGCCGTCGCGCAGCCATTGCACCACCGCGCCGGCGATGAACACGCTACCCTCGAGCGCATACTCCCGGCCTTTCGTTTGCGCGCACGCGGTAGAGATGAGGCCGCTTTTCGACTGAACGACTTTGTCACCGGTGTGGAGCAGCATGAAGCAGCCGGTGCCGTAGGTATTCTTCGCCATGCCTGCGTGGTGGCAGGCCTGTCCGAACATCGCGGCCTGCTGGTCGCCGGCCACGCCGCCGATCACCAGCGGCTCGCCGAGAACCGCCTTGGGCAGCATGCCGAAGGCGTGCGCGGACGGATGCACGTCCGGCAGGATGGCACGCGGCACTTTGAGGAGTTTCAACAGCTCGGGGTCCCAGTCGTTCTCGAGGATGTTGAAGAGCAGGGTGCGCGAGGCGTTCGTGACGTCGGTGACATGCGTGCGATTCCCGGTGAGCTGCCAGGTGAGCCACGTGTCGACGGTGCCGAACGCGAGCTCGCCGCGCTCGGCGCGCGCCCGCGCGCCTGGCACGTTGTCGAGTAGCCATGCGATCTTGGTGCCGCTGAAGTACGGATCGATGACGAGGCCCGTGCGTTTACGGATCAGGCGCTCCGCACCTGCTTCCTTCAGCGCGGCGCACAGCGGCGCGGTGCGCCGGTCCTGCCACACGATCGCGTTGTGGATCGGCTCGCCGGTCTGGCGATCCCAGACGATCGTGGTTTCCCGCTGATTCGTGATGCCCACCGCCATGACGCTTTTCAAGTCGACGTTGCGCACCGCTTCGCGCGCGGTCTCGCGCTGTGTGGTGAAGATTTCGTTCGGGTCGTGCTCGACCCAGCCGGGCTGGGGAAAGATCTGCCGGAACTCACGCTGCG
Source organism: Burkholderiales bacterium (assembly GCA_025929745.1). Taxonomy (GTDB): domain Bacteria; phylum Pseudomonadota; class Gammaproteobacteria; order Burkholderiales; family SG8-39; genus SCGC-AG-212-J23. The sequence goes on from JAICPQ010000046.1 coordinate 2,509, forward strand.
CGCTCGCGACTGCGCGCGCCTCCTCGTCGAACAGGATGGCACGCGAGCTGGTCGTTCCCTGATCGAGAGCGAGAACGTAACGCATCCGCGCGATTCTACTTCCGCTAGAATCCGCGCCTTATGCCATTGCCGGTCACCAACGTCGAGCGCGAGCTACGACACACACGGCGCGTGCGCTACGAGGGCTACAAGCGCTCCGACGGATTGTGGGACATCGAAGCGCATCTCACCGACATCAAGAGCCACGACAACCCGATGAAGACCGGCGTGCGTCGCGCGGGGCAGCCGATCCACGTGATGTGGATCCGGCTGACCATCGACCGGCATCTGACGATTCTCGACGCCACGGCGAGCTCCGACGCCGTGCCTTATCCCGGCGGCTGCGAGAACATCGCGCCGTCCTACAAGCGGCTCATCGGCCTGAATCTGGTGCGCGACTTCCGCCGCGCGGTGAAGAATGACTTCGCCGGAGTGAAGGGGTGCACTCACCTCACTGAGATGCTGACCGGTTTCCCGACCACCGCGATTCAGACCTTCGCCGGCGAGATGCCTGAGGAACGCACCGACGGCCGCAAACCCTTTCAACTCGACCAGTGCCACGCACTGGATACCAGGAGCGAGACGGTCAAACGCTGGTATCCGAAGTGGTACAAGGGCAAGGCGGCGTGAAAATCCACGAGTACCAAGGTAAGGAAATCTTCCGGAAGTACGGCGTGGCAACGCCGCGTGGCTACCCGGCGTTCAGCGTCGACGAAGCGGTCGATGCCGCGAAGAACCTGGGCGGCAAGGTCTGGGTGGTGAAGGCGCAGATTCACGCCGGCGGCCGCGGCAAGGGCGGCGGCGTGAAGGTCGCAAGATCGCTCGACGAAGTGCGCAGACACGCTTCGTCGATCCTCGGCATGCAGCTCAAGACGCACCAGACCGGCCCGGGGGGACAGAAGGTGCGCCGCCTCCTGATCGAGGAGGGCGCCGATATCAAGAAGGAGCTTTACGTCGGTATGGTGGTCGACCGTGGGAGCCAGAGGGTTGTCCTCATGGCCTCATCCGAAGGCGGCATGGATATCGAGGAAGTCGCCGCAAGCACGCCGGAAAAGATCAAGAAGGTGTTCATCGATCCGGCGCAGGGCCTGACGGACGCCGACGCTGACGAAATCGCGCTCGGCATCGGCATTCCCGAGCGCTCGCTGGGGCAGGGGCGCGCCATCTTCAAGGCGCTGTACAAGTGCTTCTGGGAGACCGACGCCTCGCTTGCAGAAATCAACCCGCTCATCCTCACCGGCAACAACGAGGTCATCGCGCTCGACTCGAAGCTCAACTTCGACGACAACGCGCTTTTCCGCCATCCCGAGATCGCCGCGTTGCGCGACCACGACGAGGAAGACCCGCTCGAGATTGAGGCCTCGAAGTACGAGCTGAACTACATCTCGCTCGACGGCAACATCGCCTGCATGGTGAACGGCGCCGGCCTTGCCATGGCGACCATGGACACGATCAAGCTGTTCGGCGGCGCGCCGGCGAACTTTCTCGACGTTGGCGGCAGCGCGACCGCGGAGCGCGTCACCGCGGCTTTCAAGATCATGCTGTCGAACAAGAAGGTCAAAGCGATCCTCGTCAACATTTTCGGCGGCATCATGAAGTGCGACACCATTGCTACGGGCGTGGTCGCCGCGGCGCGCGAGGTCAAGCTTTCCATTCCCCTCGTCGTGCGCATGAAGGGCACGAACGAGGATCTCGGCAAGAAGATCCTGCGCGATTCCGGCCTGCCGATCATCTCGGCCGACAACATGGCCGAAGCGGCGCAGAAGGTCGTCGCGGCGGTGAAAGGCACGGCGGCGGCGCCAGCCAAGGCGGCGAAGAAGAAGGCCGTGACCAACAAGAAGAAGCGATGAGCATCCTCATCGACAGGAACACCCGGGTGATGACGCAGGGCATCACCGGAAAGACCGGCCAGTTCCACACGCAGACGAGCCGGGCGTATGCCAACGGAAAGGCGTGTTTCGTAGCCGGGGTGAATCCAAAGAAGGCGGGCGAGAATTTCGAGGGCATTCCGATCTTCGGCACCGTCAAAGATGCCAAGGCGCAGACGGGCGCGAACGTCTCCGTGATCTATGTGCCGCCGCCGTTCGCCGCCGCGGCGATCGAGGAGGCGGTGGAAGCGGACCTGGATGTCGTGATCTGCATCACCGCGGGTATCCCGGTGCGCGACATGATCATTCCGAAGCACCGGAGGGAGGGCAAACGCACGCTCCTCGTCGGTCCGAACTGCCCCGGCGTCATCACGCCGGATGAGATCAAGATCGGCATCATGCCCGGCCATATCCATAAGAAAGGGCCGGTCGGCGTGGTGTCGCGCTCCGGCACGCTCACTTATGAAGCGGTCGGCCAGCTCACCGAGCTCGGACTCGGGCAATCGAGCTGCGTTGGAATCGGCGGCGATCCTGTCAACGGACTAAAGCACCTGGACGTTCTACGCATGTTCAATGACGATCCGCAGACCGAGGCCGTGATCATGGTCGGCGAAATCGGCGGATCGGATGAGGAGACCGCAGCGCGCTGGGTGAAAGACAACATGAAGAAGCCCGTGGTCGGTTTCATCGCCGGGATTACGGCGCCGCCGGGAAAACGCATGGGCCACGCCGGCGCCATCATCTCCGGCGGCAAGGGCACCGCGCAGGAAAAGCTGGCCGTGATGGAAGCGTGCGGCATCAAGGTCACGCGCAATCCCGCTGAAATGGGCAGGACCCTAAAATCCGTACTGAAGTAGCTCGCCTTTCGTTGGCCGGCACGCTGCCTTACGCGGCGACGATCTTCCTTTCGTCGTTCCTGCTTTTTCTCGTTCAGCCCATCATTGCGAAGCAGATCCTGCCTTGGTTCGGCGGATCGGCCGCGGTCTGGACCACATGCCTGGTCTTCTTCCAAAGCGTGCTCCTGGCCGGATACGCGTACGCGGACTGGACCACGCGCCTCGGTGCGCGGCGCCAGGCCATGCTGCACGTGGCGCTTCTCGCGGTTTCGCTCCTCTCACTGCCCATCCTCGCCTCGAGCGGCTGGAAGCCGCAGGGCGACGAGCAGCCGATCCTGCGAATCCTGCTTCTACTCGGCGCCACCATCGGTCTTCCCTACTTTCTGCTGTCGACCACCACGCCTCTTCTCCAGGCGTGGTACTGGCGGCGGTTCCGCACGGTGGTGCCGTACCGCCTGTTTGCCCTTTCCAACCTCGCTTCGCTGCTTGCGCTTCTCGGGTTCCCCGCGCTGTTCGAGCCGGCGCTTGACCTGAAGGCGCTGGGCTGGGGCTGGTCGTTCGTCTTCGCGGCCTTCGCGCTCCTCTGCGCAGGCACGGCCTGGCTTTCCATGAACGGCGATGCTCCGCAGGCCCACAAGGCCGCGCCGGCGGCAGCCCTGCCGGCGAGAACGCAGCTGCAATGGCTGGCGCTTTCCGCCATGGGGTCGGTGATGCTGCTCGCAGTCACGAACCACGTGACGCAGAACATCGCGAGCGTGCCGTTCCTGTGGGTTTTGCCCCTCGCCCTCTATCTCGTCAGCTTCATCCTGGCCTTCGACCACCCGCGCTGGTATATCCGGCCCGTTTTCATCGGCGCGCTGGTGGCGCTCGTGCCGCTGATGGCTTTCACCATTCCATCGCTCGACCTGCACCGCGCCGCGCCGCTTTACCTCGTCGGGCTCTTCGTCGCTTGCATGGTGTGCCACGGCGAACTCGCGCGCATGAAGCCGGATCCGGCGCACCTCACGCGGTTCTATCTCATGATCTCGCTCGGCGGCGCGCTCGGCGCGGTGCTCGTGGCAATTGTGGCGCCGCTCGTGCTCGCGGGCTACTTTGAGCTCGGCATCGCACTTGTCGCGCTCGGCGCCGTCCTCATTATGGTGAGACGCATCCGTTACCTCGGTGTCACGGTGACAGTCGTTACCGCCGTACTTGTGGGACGTGGGATCGCCGAGTACAGCGAGGGCGTGCGTGTCATGGAGCGTGACTTCTACGGCGTGGTGCGCACCGCCGACCACATGAGCCCGGTGCCCTACCGGTCCATGTACCACGGCGCCATCATGCACGGCGGCCAGCTCCTCGGCGATTCGTTCCGCAATACGCCCGCGGACTACTTCGGACCGACGTCGGGCTACGGGCGCGTCTTCGCTTCGCTGCGCGAGATCGATCCGAAGAAGCCGCTTTCCGTGGGTGTCATCGGCCTCGGCGCCGGCGTTATCGCCGCCTGGATGAAGCCCGGCGATCGCCTGGTCTTCTACGAGATCAGCCCGCGCGTGGTGGACATCGCGCGGCGCGAGTTCACTTTCCTCGACGACACTTCGGCGAAGACCGAGGTAGTCCTCGGCGACGGCCGCCTCTCGCTCGAGCGCGAGCCGCCGCGCGGCTACGACGTCCTCGGCATCGATGCGTTCTCGGGCGATTCGATTCCGATGCATCTGGTCACGCGCGAGGCCATGGCGATCTACGTGAAGCACCTCAAGCCCGACGGCGTGATCGTCTTCCAGGCGACCAATCGGTTCATCGACCTTTTACCGGTGGTGAAGCGTCTCGCGGCGGAGTTTGGCCTCGAGGCGGTAAACGTCGCCGACGAGCCGGAAACCGGGGAAGAGGGCGCCGACTACTGGTATTCCTCGACCGACCAGATCATCGTGACGCGCAACCGCAAGCTCCTCGAGTGGCCTCGCATCGCCGAGGCCGCCGAAGAGATCCACGAGCGTCCCGAGCTGCCGGTCTTCACCGACGCGCACCACAACCTGCTGCGCATCCTCAAGTAGTGAAGATCAAGCAGGTTGATGTGTTCACCGACCGGGCGTTCCTCGGAAACCCGGTGGCGGTGGTCATCGGCGCGGAAGACCTGGATAGCACGACGATGCAACGCATCGCCGGCTGGACCAACCTTTCCGAGACCACGTTTCTCCTCAAGTCGACGAAGGCGGATTACCGCCTGCGCATCTTCACGCCGCGCCAGGAGCTGCCTTTCGCCGGGCATCCGACGATTGGCTCGGCGCACGCGGCGCTCGAATCGGGATTCGTGCCGCGCCAGAAGCGGCTGGTGCAGGAATGCGCCGCCGGATTGATCGAGCTCAGCGTCGAAGATGATGGACGCATCTTTCTCAAGGGGCCGGCGGCGAAGGTGCAGGTCCTCGAGAAACAGATTCCTTCGATCCCGCTCGTGCCCGGCGCCAAGGTGATGCGAATCGATGTTGGGCCGATCTGGGTGGTGGCCGAAGTGAGCGATGCCGGGTCGCTGGCGGCGCTCAAGCCGGACATGACGGCGCTCGCCGAGTGGAGCGAAGCGCTCGGTGTCACGGGCACGACGGTTTTTGCGCCATCCGCGGATGCCGTGTCAAAGATTCACGTGCGCTCATTCGCGCCCGCGCACGGCGTTCCCGAGGATCCGGTATGCGGAAGCGGGAACCTGAGCGTGGCGACTTACGTCGGCAAGCGCTTCGGCGCGAGCTACGTCGCACGCCAGGGAATGCAGCTAGGGCGCGACGGTCGCGTGTCGGTGCGCATTCACGATAACGGCGTCGAAATCGGCGGCCACGCGGTAACGTGCGTCGACGGCGAATTACGACCCTGACCCCGAATTAGGCTTCGGTATCGCGTTCGCCGCAGTGCTTGAGCACTTCGGCGCGCACCTGGTCGCGCAGGCGAACGGCGGCGTTCCAGTCGCTGCCCTCCGGCGCAATGGGCGCGCTAAATGTGACGGCGATCGGATGGCGGCGCGCGTACCAGGTGCCGTCGCGCAGCACTGAGCGCACGCCACGCAGCGCGACCGGAACGACCGGGATGCCGGCCTGCGCGGCGACCTGGAAGGCGCCCATGCGGAACGGGAGCAGCCCGGGGCGGCGCAGCAGCGTTCCCTCCGGGAAGATGGCGAGCGACACGCCGCGCTTCGCTACTTCGGCGATCTCGCCGGCGTGCTCCGCGCTCTTCTGCACGTCGAAGCGCTCGACGAATACGCAGCCGAAGCCGGTGAGGAGGAGCTTCATCATCGGGTTGCCGAGGAACTCGCGCTTCGCGATGAAAGCGAACGGACGCGGGCCGAGCATCGCAACCAGAACGAGGGCGTCGAGGTAGCTCGTGTGGTTGGGCGCGAGCACCACCGGGCCGGGCGGAATTTTTTCGCGCCCGCGCACGAGGAGCGGTATACCGCTCGCGCGCAGGAAGAAGCGGCACATCGTGCCGGCCACTTTCCAGGTAAGGTCGACGCGCTTGGTGGCGGCAACGGCGAAGATCGGGGTCGCGGTAACGACGAATAAGAGGTAGGCGCGCAGCGCGAACAGCATGCCGCGCGCCACCCGCCATCCACGGCGCAACTGCGGCGCTACACCGGCGGCGGCGAGGCGCAGGAACTGCAGCCACACCGCCTGCGGCCGGACCGCATCCGGACCGCGCTCGTAGTAGTCGCGCGCGGCCACGCGGCGGATCTTGCCGCTCGAGGTCTTTGGCACTGTGTGCGGCGGTGCGAGCACGATATCGTCGACCGGAGAGCCGATGAGGTTGAGGGCAAGGTCGTTGATGCGCTGCTTCACCGCATCCTGGCTGGAAGCGTCGATCTGGCGCGTTTCCGCGAGCACCACGATGCGCTCGGTGCCGCTCGCCGGGTCCATCGAACCGAACACCGCAACGCAGCCGCGCCGCACCCCCGGAATGTCGCCCACCGCTTCTTCCAGCTCGTAGGGGCTGATGTTGCGCCCGCCGCGAATAATGATGTCCTTCTCGCGCCCGGTGATGTAGAGCATGCCGTCGGAGAGATACGCGCGGTCGCCCGTATTTAGCCATCCTCCGGCGAAGAGCGCCTTGGTCGCTTCGGGGTTGCGGTAATAGCCGCTGGTCGCGGAAGGGCCGCGGAATTGAAGGGTGCCCTCCGAGCGATCCGGGAGCTCGAGGCCCGCCGCGTCGACCACGCGCAGCTCGTGGTCCGGGATGGCGCGCCCGCAGGCGACCACTTTCAGCGGCGCGGGATCGTCTTCGCGCGCGAGCACCGCTTCGCCGCTGCTTGAGAATTTGTCGCGATCGAGAAGATCGACGTGCCAAGGCTCGCCGGGCGGTGTGAAAGCGAGGCCGACGGAGCATTCGGCGAGGCCATACACCGGGGAGATGACGTTTTTGCGCAGCCCGTACGCGGAAAATTTCTTCTCGAACTGCACCATCGTTTCCGGGCTCACCGGCTCGGCGCCATTGAAGGCGAAGCGCCACGTCGAAAGATCCAGACGTTCGAGCTCGTGGTCCGGGATGCGCCGCAGGCAGAGCTCGTAGGAGAAATTCGGGCCGCCGGAGATCGTGCCCCCGTGGCGATGGATCGCGCGCAGCCACGAGCTCGGCCGCGCGAGGAACGCGAGCGGCGACATCAGCACGACGGGGAAGCTCCAATACATGGTGGCGAAGCAGCCGCCGATAAGCCCCATGTCGTGGTAGAGCGGAAGCCAGCTCACGAAGACATCGGCGGAAGTCGCGCGCGCCGCTTTTCCCATGGCGCGCACGTTGGCGAGGAGGTTCGCGTGCGTAAGCACGACGCCCTTCGGCTGTCCGGTGCTTCCCGAGGTGTATTGCAGGAAGCCTGTCTGGCCGGCGGCGGATTTCACCGGGGTAAAGCCGGCATTCTTGGGAAAATCCGCGGGCACCATGACTGCGCGCAGCGACTCGACTTGGGCGCGAAGAAGCCACGCGATCGGCTTCGCCTCGGGGATCGTGACCATGAGCGCCGCCCCGCAGCTCTTCAGAATGCCGACGTGACGCGTGAGATGGTCTTCAATGGTCGAGAGGCGCGCCGGCGGATAAAGCGGCACCGGGATTCCCCCGGCGAGCAGCGTGCCGTAAAACGTAAAAAGATATTCCTTCGAGGTCGGCAGCATGATCGCGACCGTCTGTCCGGGCGCGAGTCCGGAGTCGGCGAGGACGGCGGCATAGGCGAGCGAGCCCTGCCACAGGTCGCGATAGGTGATAGGTATCTCTCCGGCGCCGTCATACAGGAACACGGTCAGGCGGTCGGGTTGACGCTCGACGTGATATTCGAGCGCCTCGGTGAGCGTCTGCGCCTGCTCCGGTGCGCGCACGCCCTGCGTCTGCGCGAGGCTCGCGACCGGCACGTCGGCCATGTGGGGCGCGTGGCCCTGGCTTGCCAGCAGGAAGCGCAAAAGGTCGCGCGGCGTCTCGCTCGAGGCGAGCGCCTGCTCGGGAAGGCTGACGGAAAATTCGCGCTCCAGACGCAGCACGAGCTCGACGCGCGCCAGGCTATCGAGGCCGAGCTCCCGCTCGAGTGAGCTATCGAGGCCGACGTAGGTGTGCACGTTTGGCCGCGTTTCGCGCGCCACGGCCGTGACTACCGCGAGCACACGCTTCGGATCGATCTCCTGCGAAACTGTCTGAGGGAGCGGCTGATTCACGGAGCGAGCCGAGTGTACATCCTCAAATAAGACGCTTTCGCATTGCGAGTACCGCGCTATCGGGGCTCGTCAGCACGGGGCACGTGACTACGGCGGCTACGGCATCGCGCGCCCGCGCGGTGGAGAACTGCGCGAGCATGATCGCGTCGCAGCTGCCAAGGCGCGGCGCCGCTGCTGCGAGCAGCGCATCGTGCCGCGCGCCATCGCCCGCCTGCAGCGCCGCCATCGCCTCCGGAACGAAAACGCTTTCGAGCGCGACGCCGGGGAGCTCGGCCTGCATCGACGGAATGCTCGCCGCAAACGTGGCGAGGAGCCCGAGGCGCTTGCCATGACGCAGCGCCTCTTCAAACATCGCTTCGTTGGGTTTCAGGACCGGCACGTCGAGCCGCGCCTTCACCGCCTGGATCGCATCGCCGAAGGCGGAGCAGGTGTATAGAATTCCCGTGGCCCCGCACCCGATCGCGTAGTCGGCGAGCGCGCCGATGCGGCGCGAGAGCGCCGCGCTCAGCTCCGCGTCGCGCGCGCGATCCATCGAAAGCGAGTCGTCGAGCAGATTCATGCGCTCGATCTCGGGCCAATGCCGTCGGAACGCGTCCTCGACCGGCTGCATCGCGAGGCGGACGGCATGAATGAGGGCGATTCGCATCGAGGAGGAAGCATGAAGGTAATCGTTTTCTTGCTGCTTTGCCTGAGCGGGCTGCAAGTGCTCGCACAGAGCTATCCCTCAAAGCCGGTGCGGATGATCGTGCCGTATCCGCCGGGAGGCGGAAACGACACGCTCGGGCGTCTTTTCGCCGCGAAACTCGGCGAGCGCATGGGCCAGCCGTTCGTCGTGGAGAACCGTCCAGGCGCTGGAACTATGATCGGCACCGAGGCGGCGGCGAAATCAGCGCCCGACGGTTACACTATTCTGCTCAGCTCGATCGCTACGCACGCGCTCGCGCCGAACCTCTACGCGCGCGTGGCGTACGACCCGGTCAAGGATTTCGCTCCGATCACGCTGCTCGGCATTGCGCCGACGGTGCTGGTGGTGACGCCGGACCTGCCGGCGAAGAATGTTCAGGACCTCATTGGGCTCGCCAAAGCGAAGCCGGGCCAGTATGCCTACGCCTCGGGTGGGAACGGCACGCCGCCGCACATCAACGCCGAAGTATTCAAGGCGGTCGCGGGTGTGGATCTCTTGCACGTCGCCTACAAGGGGGGCGGACCCGCGCTTGTGGATCTCATCGCGGGGCGGGTGCACGTCATGCTCGACACTGCGGCTTCCGCGATGCCGCACGTGCGCGCGGGGAAGCTGCGGGCGCTTGCGCTCTCGGCGCCCAAGCGCTCCGCGGAATATCCGGAGTTGATGACCTTTGCGGAGGCCGGTCTTCCGCAGTACGACACCAACGCCTGGTACTCCATGCACGCACCCGCAGGAACGCCAAGTGAAATCGTGCGGCGACTGAACGGCGAGCTCGTCGCGATCCTCCGGGACGCGGACGTCCTCGGCAGGTTCAAGCAGCTTTCCACCGACCCCGTTGGCAACAGCCCGGAGGAATTCGCCGCGTTCGTGCGCGCGGAACTCGAGAAGTACGCGCGCGTCATCAAGGCTGCCGGCATCAAGCTCGATTGAATGAAGCTCCTCGTTCTCCCCGGCGACGGCATCGGACCGGAGATCACGGCTGCGACGCTGGCGGTTCTCGACGCCGCGGACCGGCGCTTCCGCCTCGGTCTTTCCTACGAGAAGCGCGACATCGGCCTCGCCTCGCTGAAAACCGAGCGTACGACGCTGCCGGACGGAATCCTCGCGCGAGCGCGCGAGGTGGACGGCGTGATCCTCGGCCCGATCTCGCACCTCGACTACCCGCCCGCGCACGAGGGCGGCATCAACGTCTCGGCTGCGTTCCGCGTCAAGCTCGATCTCTATGCGAACGTGCGCCCCGCGCGCAGCCGCGCCGGCCTCGGCCGTCCGATGGACTTGGTCATCATGCGCGAGTGCACCGAGGGCTTCTATCCGGACCGCAATATGCACCAGGGA
>JAICPQ010000107.1 GCA_025929745.1 Burkholderiales bacterium
CGTCATTTTGATGCCGGCCAGCTGGCTGAACACCTCCGTGGCAAGGTGCCAGTTATTGCCCACGCCCGGCGTGCTGTACGCGAGCTTCGCGTCGAGCTTCTTCGCATACTCGATGAATTCCTGCAGCGAATTGACCGGCAGCGCGGAATTTACCGCCAGGAAAAGGCCGCCACTGCTCGTCAGATTGGTGACGGGCGCGAAATCTTTTTCGGTGTCGTACGGCAACTGCTTCTGCACATACGGGTTAATGACGAAGCCAGCCGAATAGACGAGTAGCGTATAGCCGTCGGGCGCCGCCTTCGCCACCGTATTTGCGCCCACGATGCCGTTCGCGCCCGGCTGGTTCTCGACGAAGAACGTCTGGCCGAGCTGATTCGTCAGCTCGGCCGACACGATCCGCGCGACGATGTCCGGACCGCCCGTGGCTGCCGCAACGACGACTCGGACCGAACGATTGGGATAGGCCTGAGCCCAGGCCTGAACTACGAACAACGCTGTAAGCGCCGCAACTACTGCGGTACCGATGCTCTTGCGCATGGTCCTCCTCCTCTCGAATCAGTGTACCGTCAAGTAAGATGGCTTACATGGACACAGCGCAAGAGCTGATCGAGGCGCCGCTGACCGCCGAGGAGCTCGCCAGGCACGGAAACGACGTCGGCGACACTTGAAAGCCTGCTTCTTTCGCCGCTACGGCGGCCCTGAAGTGCTCGAGTACGGCGATGTGGCGGACCCCGTTCCGGCCGCGGGCGAGATCCTCGTCCGTATTCACGCGGCAAGCGTGAACGCGGCCGACTGGAAGATGCGCGCCGGGGAGTACGGCGCGGCGATTTCGTTTCCGCACATCCCCGGACGCGACTTTTCCGGCGTCGTGGCCAAGGGAGGCGCGGATTTCAAGGAAGGCGACGAAGTGTTCGCCGTCTGCGAGGTGCCGCGCGAAGGCGCTTACGCGGAAAAAATCGCGATCCGCGAGCCGATCGTCGCGCGCAAGCCGAAGGAGTTGACCCACGCGCAATGCGCGTCGATCGCGCTTGCCGGACTGACCGCGGTGATTTCGCTGGAGGACACGCTGAAGCTCGAGCGCGGCGAAACGATCCTCGTGCACGGCGGCGCGGGCGGCGTCGCGGGCTTCGCCATCGCGCTCGCGCGACACCTGGGTGCGAATGTGATTACGACGGCCAGCGCTTCCAACCATGAGTACGTACGCAAGCTCGGCGCCAATCGGGCGATCGACTACCGCTCGCAGGACTTCGCGAAAGCGGTGGAGAACGTGGACGCGGTGTTCGATACGGTGGGCGGCGACGTGACGATGCGCAGTTTCCAGGTGCTGCGCCCCGGCGGGCGGCTCGCCACGATCGCCGCCGGCCCGACCGCGCCGGTGTCGCCGCGCTCCGACGTCGCCTCGCTGCGGCCGAACGTGCGCCGCGACCGGCCGCACCTCGAGCGGGTCGCCGCGCTCGTCAGGCAAGGCGCGGTGCCGCTGCCGGAGATCGTCGAGTACCCGCTCGCGCAGGCCGCCGAGGCGCACCGCGTAAGCGAAGCGCGCCACCTGCGCGGCAAGCTAGTGCTTCGCGTCTCTTAGCAGGTCGTAGAGCGCCTGCGCCGCGGGCGTGAGGTGCGCCTTGATGCGCGAGAGCAGCACCAGGGTGCGCGAAACGACCGGCTGGACGAGCGCGATGATGCGCAGGCCGGGATAGGCGTCGGCCTGCACGGCGAGCGCCGGCACTACGGCGATGCCGACGCCTTTCGCCACCATGCCGACGGCAGTGGAGCTGCGCTGCACCTCGTAATGGGCTTGCAGGCGAATCTCGTGGCGCTCGAGCGCCATGTCGAGATGCGGCCGGTTGCCACTTTCATGACCGGGAAGGATGACCGCGAAACGCTCGAGCGCCTTCCACGCGAGGCTGCGCCTGCGCGCGAGCGGATGGTCGTCGCGGCAGACGAGCACCAGGCGGTCCTGCAGTAGCGGAATGCTGGCGAGCTCGGGATGGCCTGGCGCCTGCATGTTGATGCCGAACTCGGCCTCTCGCCGCAGCACCGCGGCAGCCACGCCGGACGAAGAATGGTCGAGGATGCGCACGCGGTTCGTCGGATAGCGCCGCGCGTATTCGCGCACGATGCCCGGCAGATAGTGCACGCCCACCGTTGGGACGCATGCGATCGTCACATCGCCGCGCAACGCCTTGCCGCTCTCGCGGATCTCGACGAGCGCGCTCGCGAGGTCGGTGAGCAGGCGGCGCGCCTGTGGCAGAAAGTCCCGGCCGATGCGCGTGAGCGTGACCGAGCGCGTCGTGCGCTCGATGAGCTTCACGCCGAGGAACGCTTCGAGGTTCTGCACGCGGCGCGACAGGGCCGTCTGCGTGACGTGCAGCGAGTCGGCGGCGCGGCTGAAGCTGGCGTGGTCGGCGATGGCGATGAACGCCTGCACGCCGAGCGTATCGATCCTCATGCAAAAACCTCATCAATCGCGAGAATAAAGTCATTTTACTCGTATGCCCGCCGCGCGCAGAATGCGCCGCCATGAGCGCCGCGCTCGTGTTCTCCGTCCTCGCCGCCTCGACGCTCGTCACGGCGTTCATCTCCGGCATCCTCGGAATGGCGGGCGGCATGATCCTGATGGGCGTGCTCCTCGCGTTCCTGCCGCTGCCCGCAGCGATGATGCTGCACGGCATCTCGCAACTCGCGTCGAACGGCGGCCGCGCCTTCATGCTGCGTAACGAAGTCGACTGGCGCGTATTTCGCGGCTACGTCGTCGGCGCGGCGCTTGCGCTCGGCCTCTTCGCCGCTACCTCGATCGTCGTCGGCAAGGCGGCCGCCCTCATCGCCATGGGCCTTACGCCATTCGCGGCGCTGCTCCTGCCCGAGAAACTGCACCTCAACGTCGAGCGGCGTGGCCATTCCGCGCTTTGCGGCTTCGTATGCCTCGCGCTCAACCTCGTCGCCGGCATCGCCGGCCCGATCCTCGATGCGTTCTTCGTGCGCTCGAAAATGTCGCGTCACGCGGTCGTGGCGACGAAGGCGCTTACCCAGACGCTCAGTCACCTGGTGAAGATCGTCTACTTCGGCGGTGTCATTGCCGTGCAGGGCGGCGAGGTCTCGCCATGGCTCATCCCCACCATGGTGCTCCTCGCCTTTCTCGGCACGTCGCTTTCGCGCCCGGTGCTCGAGCGCATGAGCGACGCGTCCTTCCGCCAGTGGACGCGCTGGACCGTCATGACGCTCGGCGCGCTCTACCTCGCGAGCGGGCTTCGCCTCGCGTTCTGAATCGCCGCCCATACCCGTGCGGGTGTGAACGGAAAATCCACGTGGTTGATGCCAAGCGGGCGCAGCGCATCGATCACCGCATTCGCCACCGCCGGCAGCGCCCCGGTCGTGCCGGCCTCCCCCGCGCCTTTCACGCCGAGCGGATTCGTCGGCGACGGCACGGAGTGGTCGTAGAGCTCCATAGCGGGAACCATGTCGGTGCGCGGCATCGCGTAATCCATGAACGAGCCGGTGAGGAGCTGGCCGCTCGCCTCGTCGTAGACGCATTGCTCCGCGAGCACCTGGCCGAGCCCCTGGAGGATGCCGCCGTGGAGCTGTCCATCAAGAAGCGCGTGGTTCAGCACGCGGCCCGAGTCGTCCACCGCGACATAGCGCAGCACGTCGATGTGGCCGGTCTCGGCATCGATCTGCACTTCGGCGACGTGCGCGCCGCCCGGAAACGCGGTCGGCGTCGGAATGCTGCCGCGCGCGTCGAGCTGCGAGCCGTAGCGCCGCGCTACTTCCTCGAACGCGATCGAGAGATCGGTTCCCCTGACGCGATAGCGGCCGTCCCTGAACTCGACGTCCGCCGCTGAGACCTCGAGCGCGCGCGCGGCGAGGTCGATGCCCTTCTTGATGACCTCTTGCGCGGTCGCAGCGAGCGCGCCGCCGTGCGACATCATGCTGCGCGAGCCGATGGTGCCCGCTCCGATCAGCGCTGGGCCGCTCGGATCGCTCGCTTTCAATTCGATTCGAGAGGCATCGAGGCCGAGCAGCCTTCCGACGACCTCCGGCAACACCGTCTCATGGCCCGGCCCGCTTGGCCCGGACAACACGTGCAGCGTGGCCTCACCCGACGCGCCGAACCGGATCTCGGCTTCCTCCTTGGGCGCAGCGCCCGCCCCGGAAGGCTCGCAGAACACCGCGCAGCCGATGCCGCGCAGCATCTTCCGGCGCGCTTCGAAGCCTTTCCAATCGGACTTTTCGAGTGCGAGCGCAAGTTCGCCGGCCGGGTCGCCGCTGTCGTACGTCGACCCGACGGGCGTCTTGTACGGAAAGGCATCACGCGGAATGAAGTTGCGGCGGCGGATGTCGGCGCGGTCGATGTTCATCTCGCGCGCCGCCTCGTCGACCAGGCGCTCGACGAGATAGGAAACGTTCGGCCGCCCGGCGCCCCGGTAGGCGGTGGTGGAAGTCGTGTTGGTGAGCGCGAGGATGTGCCGGCCGTACAGCGCCGGGATGCGATAGACGTTGATCGCGTGGCTCGCCGGATTGCGCGTGTTGATGAGCGGCCCCGGCTGCGAGAGGTACGCGCCCGCGTTCACGACCCAGCGCATGCGCAGCCCGAGGAAGCGTCCGTCGCGGTCGAGCGCGAGCTCGCCCTGGAGCTTCGCCGCGCGCCCGTGGTGGTCGCTCACGATGGTCTCGAAGCGCGAGCCCACCCACTTCACCGGGCGTCCGAGCCGCTGCGCCGCCAGCATGAGCGCGCAATACTCGCTGTAGGCCTGCGAACGCACGCCGAACCCGCCGCCGACATCGCGCGCGTGAATGCGCACCTTCTCCGCCGGCACACCGGTGATGGCGGTGATGTTCGGCCGCATGAGCACCATGCCCTGCGTCGGCGCGTAGATGTCGTAGCTTTCGCTAGCCGCGTCGTAGGACACGACGCACGCCTTGGGCTCCATCGGCGTTCCCGATATGCGCGTCGAGTCGAGCGTCAGCCGCGTGACGTGCGCGGCGCGCGCGAACGCGTCCGCGGTCGCCTTCTCATCCCCGTATTCGTAGTCGAAGGACAGGTTCCCCGGGATCCCCTCGTGCAAAAGCGGCGCCCCGGGCTTAAGCGCCTCCTCGGCGTCGACGACGGCGGGCAAATCGCGATACTCGACCTCGATCGCCTCCGCGCCGTCCTGCGCCGCGGCCGGCGAGGCTGCCACCACCAGGGCGACCTCCTGACCGACGTAGCGCACGCGCTTTCGCGCGATGACCTCCCGGTGCGGCACCTTGATCATCGCACCGCCCTTCCCGGAATACGTCACCATCGGCGGCGGGGTCTTGAAGTGCGCGGTATCTTCACCCGTGAGCACCGCGACGACTCCCGGGACGTTGGCGCGGATGCTCACGATTTCCGCGTGCGCACGATCCGAGCGCAGGAAGTGCGCGTAAAGCTGTCCGGGAAGGTTCCAGTCGGCGGTGAACTGTCCGCGTCCCGTGAGAAGCCGGTCGTCTTCCCGACGACCTTTGAATTCGGTCACGCGGGCTGCGGACAGGACTGCCAGGCGGCGAATTTCCAGCCCTGCGGCGTGCGCACCCACGCGTTAAGGAAGAGAAGCCGCAGAGAACGCGGCTGCCCGCCGATCTCCGCCTCGATCGCCGCCTTGCCGCGTACGAGCACGACGTCGCCGAAGAAGCGCACTTGCCGCTCGCTCGTCGCCGCGCTCTTGTACTTCACCTTCCCCGATCGCATCGACTCCATCCAGGTCTTCTTGGTATCGGTGAGTCCCGAGGAGTGCGTATACAGGAGCTCCTCGTGCACGAGCTTGTCCAGCGCGCCGAAATCACCCTTGATCATGACCTCGAAGCGCCGGTCCTCCAGAGCCAGGATTTCCTTTTCGCTGCTCACTGCCACACCTCCTCGGCTACCTTGACCACCCGCTCGAGCTTGCGCCACTGCTCGTCTTCGCTCAGCTTGTTGCCGTGGTGCGTGCTCGAGAATCCGCACTGCGGCGAGAGGCACAGGTCCTCGAGCGGCACGTACTTTGCCGCCTGCTCGATGCGCCTCTTCAATGTGTCCGCATCCTCGAGGGTGCCGGTCTTGCTCGACACCAGGCCGAGCACCACCTTCTTTCCTCTGGGTACGAAGCGCAGCGGTTCGAAGCCGCCGGCGCGCCCGGTGTCGAACTCCATGAAGAAGCCATCCACGCCGCTTGCGAACATCGCCTCGGCGACCGGCTCGTAGCCGCCCTCGGCGACGAAGGCGCTCTTGAAGTTGCCGCGGCAGGTGTGCATGGTGATGGTCATTCCCGCGGGGCGCGAAGCGAGCGCCTTCTCGATCGTGCGCGCGTACGTCTGCGGCAGCTTCTCTGGATCATCGCCGTTGCGGCGCGCGTTCTCGCGAATCTTCGGGTCGCAGAGATAGGCGAAGGAAACGTCGTCGAGCTGGAGGTAGGTACAGCCGGCTTTCGCGAAGGCGGCGATCGCCGCCTGGTAGGCCCTGGCCGCGTCGTCCCAGAATTCGTCCAGATCGGGATACGCCGTGCTGGAAATGCCGGCCCGGCCGGCGCGAAGGTGCAGCATCGAAGGGGAAGGAATGGTGAACTTCGCCGTCTTCTTCGTCACCGAATTGAGATAGGCGAAGTCCTCCACCATGACCGGCCTGGAATAGCGCAGCTTGCCGGTGACATTCGGAATCGGCGGCTGCTCTTCGGTGCCGCCGAACTTCGGCCCCGGGTTCTGCGCCACCGTGACGCCTTCGAGCTGCTCGAGGAAGTCCAGATGCCACCACTTGCGGCTGAACTCGCCGTCGGTGACGGCTTCTAGACCGATCGCTTCCTGCTTGCGCACTACGTCGCGGATCTTTTCGCGGAGGTTGGCCTTGTCGAGGCCGGCCGGACGCAGCAGGCTGCCGACCTGGTCGGCGCGGAACGGAGGCTTCACGTCAATCCGCCTTGGCGCCGGAGTCCTTCACCGCCTTCGCCCACTTGTGCACCTCGTCGCGCAGGAAGGTGGCGAACTCGCCCGAGGTGTTGCTGCGCCACTCCAGACCAAGCTGGCCGAGGCGCTCGCGCACGTCGGGCGAGGAAAGCGCGCGGTTGATCTCGGAGTTGATGCGGTTCACGAGGTCCTGCGGCGTGCCGGCGGGCGCGAAGAATGCGGTCCAGGTGAGGTCGTCGAAGCCGGAGAGGCCCTGCTCGTTCACGGTGGGCACATCCGGCAGAGCGGGCGAGCGCTGGGCGCTGGTCACTGCGATCGCGCGCACCTTGCCGCTCTTCACTTGGGGCACGGCGGGCGGCATCGAGGTGCTCGAGATCTGCGTGTGGCCGGCGACCGCGGCGCCGACCGCCTGCGCCGGCTGATACGGAACGTGCGTGATATCGACTTTCGCCGCCATCTTGATGCGTTCCATCGAGAGGTGCGTCGTCGTGCCGATGCCGGAAGAGGCGTACGAAAGCTGCTCTTTGCGCGCGAGCGCGATCAGCTCCTGCAGGTTTTTCACGGGCACGGCCGGATTCACCGTGATGATGTTCGGCGTGCTCGGCGCGAGGATCACGGGCACAAAATCGGTAAACGGGTCGTAGCCCGCGTTCGGATAGAGCGACGGGTTCACGGCGTAGGCGACGCTCGTCACCAACAGCGTGTAGCCGTCCGGCGCCGAGCGCTTCACGTGCTGCGTGGCGACGTTGCCGCCGGCGCCCGGCTTGTTCTCGACGATCACCGACTGGCCGATGGCCTCGGACAGCTTCGGCGCCACGAGTCTCGCGACGAGGTCGGTCGTCGCGCCGGGGGCGAAGCCCACCACAATGTGCACGGCCTTCTGGCGCGGCCAATCCTGCGCGCCGGCCGCGTTGGAGATAATGAGGAAAAGAAAAGCGACGAAGCGCATGGAGCCTCCGCGGTCGGCCGATGCTACCATCGAGCGCAGCCTGCCTTGAACATCCTGTTCGCCTCGAAGACCGAAGACCCCGCCGTCTGGCTGCCGCGCCTGCGCGAAGCGTTGCCCAACGATCGTTTTGTCACCGCGCCCTCCGAGGAGGTGGACGTCGCGCTGGTCGCCACGCCGCCTGAAGGCACGTTCGAGAAGCTGAAGCGCCTGAAGCTCGTGCAGTCGCTCTGGATGGGCGTCGAGCGGCTGCTCGCCGATCCGGCGTACCCGAAGGGCGTGCCGCTCGCACGGCTCGTCGACCCCGGGATGGTCGCGGCGATGTCGGAAACGGTGCTCGCGCACGTGCTCGACTGGCATCGGCATCACTATGTGTATCGCGTCGAGCAGCAGGCGCGGCGCTGGGAGCGGCTCAAGCAATTCCTCGCGTCCGACCGCACCATCGGGATCCTCGGGCTCGGCGAGCTTGGCGGCGACGCCGCGCGGAAGCTGCGTGCGCTCGACTTCAACGTCGTCGGCTGGAGCCGGCGAGCGAAGGACGTCCCCGGCGTCGCCTGCCTCACCGATCTCGACGCGGTGCTCGAATATAGCGATGTCGCGGTGTGCCTTCTTCCGCTCACGCAGCACACGCGCGGCATCCTCAACTACCGCACGCTAAGGAAGATCAAGCTCGGCGGGGCGGTGATCAACGTGGCGCGCGGCGGCCATCTCGTCCCGGAAGACCTGATCGCGCTGCTCGACTGCGGCCATCTCGCGCACGCGTACCTCGACGTCTTCGAGCACGAACCGCTCCCTGCCGGCCACCCGTTGTGGAAGCACCCCGGCGTCACCGTGACGCCACACACCGCCGCCCTCACCGAGCCCCGCACCGCCATCCCGAGGTACGTCGAGAACAACTTGCGCCTCCGCCGTGGCGAGCCCCCCAACAACAACTACGACTACGACGCC
>JAICPQ010000188.1 GCA_025929745.1 Burkholderiales bacterium
CATGAAGCGCGTCCTAGGCTTGAACTACCGGGACCCCGACGCCGTGCGCTATCTGCTCGGTCAAATCGCCGAGGAGCAGAAGCTCTGGCCGCGCGCCATCGAGTGGTACGAAAGTATTCAGGGCAGCGATCACGTGCTGCCGGCCCGCATGCGCACGGCCAATGCCATCGCAAAGCAGGGCAAGCTCGATGAAGCACGTGCTTTCCTGAAGCGCGTCGCCGCCGAGAATCCGGAGGATGCGGTGCAGCTCACCGTCGCCGAAGCGCAGCTCTTGCGCGACGCGCAGCGCCATGCCGAAGCGTTCTCGCTCCTCTCCGACGCGCTCGACAAGCAGCCGCAGCAGCCCGAGCTTCTCTACGACCTCGCGCTGACCGCCGAGAAGCTCGAGCGCTTCGATCTTCTCGAAAAGCATCTGCGCGAGCTGATCAACGTCAAGCCCGACCACGCCCATGCCTACAATGCGCTCGGCTACTCGTTTGCCGATCGCAACACGCGCTTGCCGGAGGCGCGCAAGCTCATCGAGAAGGCGCTGGAGATCGCGCCCGAGGACTATTTCATCATCGACAGCCTCGGCTGGGTGCTCTACCGCGAAGGCGATCTGAAGGGTGCGGCGCGCGAATTGCGGCGCGCCTACAGCGGGCGGCCCGACGCCGAGATCGGCGCGCATCTCGGCGAGGTTCTGTGGGTCATGGGCGAGCGCGACGAGGCGCGCCGCATCTGGGAGGAAGCGCTCAAGGCCGGTCCCGAGAACGAAACTCTGCTGAAGACGATCAAGCGGCTGCGCCGGTGATTCGGGTTGTATTGCTGGCGGCGCTGCTTGCCGGCTGCGCTCAGGTTCCCATCGAGCCGCCCGCAGGACCGCTCGAGTTCTCGCTCGCCGGTCGCCTCGCCGCGCGTTACGGTAACGAATCGTTCACCGGGAACATCACCTGGCACCATGCTCGCGACGGAGATGAACTCCTCATCAGCACCCCCACAGGCCAGGGTGTGGCGCAGATCGTGCGCCAAGGCGATGCGGTGCTGCTCAAGACCGCCGAGCCGCGTGAATACCGCGATGCCGACGGTGAGGCGCTGACCGAGCGCGTGCTCGGTTTTCCGGTCCCCATTGATGGACTGGCTGAATGGGTGCAGGGCAAGCCGGCACCCAAGCTCGAAAGCCGCGGCTGGAAAGTCGAGTATCAGGAGCGCGACGCGCAAGGGCGCCCGACGCGCATGCGTCTCACCTACCAGGGCATCGAACTGCGCCTGGCAATATCGCAGTGGAACTGACCTGGTACCCGGCCCCGGCGAAGCTCAACCTGTTTCTGCATATCCTCGACCGCCGAACCGACGGCTACCACGAACTCCAAACGGTCTTTCGCCTGATCGACCGCAGCGACCGCATCGGCGTCGCGCCGCGCCGCGACGCAAAGGTGCTGTCCGACGGCCCGTTCGGCGAAGACGACCTTTGCGTGCGCGCCGCGAAGCTGATCGGCAAAGGCTGTGAGCTCGCGCTGGAAAAGAACATCCCGGTCGGCGGCGGATTGGGCGGCGGCTCCTCGGACGCCGCCACCGTCCTTCTCGTTCTCAACCGGATCCACGGCCTGCGCCTGTCGCGCGCCGAATTGATGGCGCTCGGCGCCAGACTGGGCGCCGACGTCCCTTTCTTCGTGTACGGTCACAACGCCTTCGCGGAAGGGATCGGCGAGCGGTTGCGCGCGCTCGACCTGCCCCCGGCTTGGTACCTCGTCATCACACCGCAAGTCTCGGTTTCCACTAGGGAAACCTTCGAATCCGCGTTGACACGTCGGTCCAAAGGAATCAAAATACCGCCCTTTTTGTCGGGGCAGGGAAGGAACGATCTCGAAGCCGCGGTCGTCGCCCGGCACCCCGACGTGGCCGCGAGCCTCGCGTGGTTGAGGAAGCACCGCCCGCAGGCGCGCATGACAGGATCCGGAGCGTGTGTCTTCGCCGAGTTCGAGACCGAAGCGCAAGCGCGCGCGCTCCTATTGGCGTTACCTGGGGGAATGCGGGGATTCGTTGCGAAGGGACTGGAACGGCACCCGCTCTACGATTTCTTAGATTGACTCCAACTGGGGAGTCGCCAAGCTGGTAAAGGCAGCGGATATTGCTACCGCCATACGAGGGTTCGAATCCTTCCTCCCCACCCACTCAGACATAACCGCGATGAACACCGCCATGACCTCTCACCAGCCGCTTGAGCGGCTGATGGTGTTCGCCGGTAACGCAAACCCCCGCTTCGCGCAGGAAGTCGCGAAAAGCCTGAATCTCTCGCTCGGGCGAGCGATCGTCGGCAAGTTCTCCGACGGCGAGGTGATGGTCGAGCTGCTCGAGAACGTTCGCGGCAAGGATGTGTTCGTCCTGCAGTCCACCTGCGCGCCGACGAACGACAACCTGATGGAGCTGCTCGTCATGGTGGACGCCCTCAAGCGCTCTTCGGCGGCGCGCGTCACCGCGGCGATTCCCTATTTCGGCTACGCGCGCCAGGATCGTCGGCCGCGCTCGGCGCGCGTCGCGATCAGCGCCAAGGTGGTGGCCAACATGCTGACTTCCGTCGGCGTGGCGCGCCTCCTCACGATGGACCTGCACGCCGATCAGATCCAGGGTTTCTTCGACATTCCGGTCGACAACATCTACGCCGCGCCCGTGCTTCTCGGCGACGTGTGGAAGCAGCGCTACGAGAACCTGATCGTGGTTTCCCCCGATGTCGGCGGCGTGGTGCGCGCGCGGGCGCTCGCCAAGCGCCTCGAATCCGACCTTGCCATCATCGACAAGCGCCGGCCGAAGGCCAATGTCTCGGAAGTGATGAACGTGATCGGCGAGGTCACCGACCGCACCTGCGTGATCATGGACGACATGGTGGACACCGCGGGCACCCTGGTGAAGGCCGCGCAGGTTCTCAAGGAAGAAGGCGCGACCCGCGTCGTCGCCTACTGTACGCACCCCGTCCTTTCCGGCGGCGCGGTCGAGCGCATCGCGAAGTCGCACCTCGACGAGCTCGTCGTCACCGATACCATTCCCCTCGGCGAGGACGCGCGCGCGTGCCCCAAAATCCGCAGTCTGTCCGTGGCGGGCCTCTTCGCCGAGACGATCCTGCGCATCTACACCGAGGAATCGGTGAGCTCACTCTTTATTGAATAGGGAAGCGAACCTATGGCAATCGAAATCACGGCGCGCAAGCGCGAAACCCAGGGTACCGGCGCCGCGCGCCGGCTGCGTCGTCGCGGCCTCGTGCCCGGCATCGTCTATGGCGGCGAGCAGGGCGCGCTCAACATCGAGCTCGACCACAAGGCGCTCTTTCACAACCTGCGCAACGAGCGCTTCCATGCCTCGATCCTGACGCTCGAGGTGGGCGGCGCGAAGGAGCAGGTGCTGCTGCGCGCGGTGAGCATGCATCCGTACAAGCCGCAGGTCCAGCACGTGGACTTCCAGCGCGTGCAGAAGAACAAGAAGCTGCACATGGAAGTGCCGCTGCACTTCACCAACGCCGAGAAGTCGCCCGGCGTGAAGGACCAGGGCGGGGTGGTAAGCCACGTCCTGAACGAGATCGACATCACCTGCTTCCCGGACGACCTGCCGGAATTCATTGAAGTCGACCTCGGCAATCTCTCCGTCGGCAACTCGATCCACGCGCGCGACCTCAAGCTGCCGAAGGGCGTGGAGCTCGCGCTGAAGAAGGACGAGAACCCGGTCGTTGCCACCGTCGTGGTGCCGCAGCTCGTCACCGAGGAAGAGGAAGCCGCCGCTGCCGCAGCCGCGGTTGCGCCGTCGGAGATTCCGACCACCGAGCAGGCCGCCGAGCCGAAGGAAGGCGAAGCTGCCGAAGGCGAGAAGGGCGAGAAGCCCGCTGCCGCCAAAGGCGGCGACAAGGCTGCCGACAAAGGCGAGAAAAAAGAGAAGAAGTAAACCGCCTCGTGATACGGCTCGTTGTTGGGCTCGGCAACCCGGGCAAGGAGTACGAGCGCACCCGCCACAACGCCGGCTTCTGGCTCGTGGAGCGCTTTGCGCAGGCAAACGGCGTCGTGCTGCGCAAAGACCCGAAGTTCAAGGCGCTCGTCGGAAAGCACCGCGACGGCGGCTGGCTTCTTCTTCCGCAGTCCTTCATGAATCTTTCCGGGCAGCCGGTGCAGATGCTCGCCGGCTTTTTTCGGATCAAGCCCGAGGAAGTGCTGGTGGTGCACGACGAGCTCGATTTCCCGCCGGGCACCGTGCGCTTGAAGCAAGGTGGCGGCATTGCCGGGCACAACGGTTTGAAGGACATCTCACAGCGCCTCGCCACGCATGACTACTGGCGGCTGCGTCTCGGCGTCGGCAAGCCGCCGGCCGGTACCGAAGGCGGTGACTACGTGCTGCAAAAGCCGCCGGCGGACGAGCGCACCGCGATCGACGCGGCGATCGAAAAATCGATTGCGCTTATGCCGCAAATCCTTTCCGGTGACTTCCAGGCGGCGATGAACAAGCTGCACACAGAAGAGAAGAACCCCGAGCCGGTCAAACCGGCGCCCGAACCAGAGAAAGCAAGCGGCCTGCTGAAGTCGCTGTTCAGCAAGAAATGAAGTGCGGCATCGTGGGCTTGCCGAACGTCGGCAAGTCCACTTTGTTCAATGCATTGACCAAAGCCGGCATCGCGGCCGAGAACTACCCGTTCTGCACGGTCGAACCGAATGTCGGTATCGTGCCCGTGCCGGACCGGCGCCTGGACGTCATCGCCGAGATCGCGCAACCGCAGAAGGTCGTTCCGGCGGTCGTCGAATTCGTCGACATCGCCGGGCTCGTCGCCGGCGCTTCGAAGGGAGAAGGGCTCGGCAACAAGTTCCTCGCCAACATCCGCGAAACCGACGCGATTGCGCACGTCGTGCGCTGCTTCGAGGATGCCAACGTCGTCCACGTTGCAGGCAAGGTCGACCCGGTTTCCGACATCGAAACGATCAACACGGAGCTCGCGCTCGCCGACCTCGAGGCGGTGGAGAAGCAGCTCGCGAAGCACGAGAAGGTGGCACAGGCGGGTGGCGACAAGGAAGCGCAGCGCCTGGTCGCCGCGCTGAAAAAGGTCCACGCGGTGCTGGCGGCCGGCCGCCCGGCGCGCACGGCCGAGCTCGCCAAGGAAGAGCGCGCGGTTCTGCGGCCGCTGTTTCTCCTCACCATGAAGCCGACCATGTATATCGCGAATGTCGGCGAGAAAGGCTCGCGCGAGCTCCTGAAGCGCGTCGACGAATATGCGGCGCAGGAACGCGCGCCCGTGGTCCCCGTATCGGCCGCGCTCGAAGCGCAAATCGCCGACATGCCCGACGAGGACAAGCAGCTCTTCCTCGAGGATCTCGGCATGGACGAGCCGGGCCTGAACCGGGTGGTGCGCGCCGCGTACGG
>JAICPQ010000041.1 GCA_025929745.1 Burkholderiales bacterium
ATGTCGTCGCCCGCTTCGCAACCCTTTATGTTGACCTGCAGGGTCAAGATGTCGCACCAATGCGCGGGGCGGGCGAGCGCCCGCGAGACGACGGCGAACGGCTTGTCGATCACCGCATAGATCTCGCCCTTCTGCGCGTTGCCGGCCACTGTCGATTCGACATGCAGCGTGCGGCCGAAGGGATTGTTGGCGAGCTTGTCCTGGAGCGCCGCATGTCGGGCGAGTAGGCCGCCTGCATCCTGCGCCTGCGCGGCGCCGGCGAGCAAGGCAGCGCAGAATAGGGCTCGCAGCATAGACAGCGCCTCAGCAAGAAACGCTCCGCGACCTAGAAGAGTTACCTATATGCCTGGCCGCTCATCTTGCGTCCAGCGTGACGAGCTTTCCATTCGTTCAAGGTCTGCAGCACTTGCTCGAGGGGCGCACTGTAGTGATCGGCAATCGCGCCTTCCATGCCCGCAAGAGCCAACGCTACGGCGCGACCAGTCTTTTGCTTCGTGTACTCCTCGCTGTACTCGATTGCGATCATCTTCGCGCCATGGATGCGCGCCATCCGAAAAGCGTCAACGTCGGCCCACTTGAGTTTGAGGTGGCGCGACATGCTTACGACGTCTATTCCATCGGCGTCGAGCTTCAAATAGGTGCTGTTCGGCCGCAGCATAAAGAGCGAGGCCGGGATGCCAAGGGCGAAGAACGCGATGCACAACCAACCGAGAACCGGGTTCTCGGTCGTCAACCACGAGCCGAGGAAAACAAAACCTATGGATAGGGCAAGCAGCATCAGTGCCTTCTTCCGGCTGCCCAGAAATATCACCGGCGTGTCCACGTGCGATCTAGCGTACCGAGCTGAAAGCCTTGGTCGACAACGCGCCGCTTAGGCCTGGTTTTTCTCACTAGGACCGCTCCTATGGAGCCAAGCTAGATACTGGGCCTTATCTTTCTCGATTATGCGGTTCTGCTCATCGGCTGACAGCCGATCAATCCGGAACATCTTTTTTGTGTAGTTTGGATATTCGGCTTTTCCAATTATTTCTCGCCACCAACCACTGGCATTTGCCAGGTCGCCTCTTAGCTTCTCAAGGTTGCCGTTCGCGTTTTTGAGGCACGCCATGATCACGCGCGGCTTCTCGCGCACCTCAATGCCTCGGATCATTTCGTGAATGACGGCATGAAGCTCGGAGGGGAGTCTCGCCGAACGATCCTTTCGATGTCGCTCTCGGAAACGCTGGGAACGTACTGCGCCACGCGCTCAGCCGACCGTCGAGCCCGATGTTCGCTCCGCAGCGCGAATCTGCTGCTGCCGCCGATTACACCAGCGGATAGCCCATATCAGCGCCACAACGTACGGCGCCCAAAGCAACAGGCTGTAAGGACGCGGCAAGAGAAAAACGCCTAGAAGGAACGCCGAGATTGCAAGCCATCCGATGATCGCCGTACGCACCATAAAGGCCCGCTCCCGCGGCCCGGCGGTATTCTTGATGCTGAAGTACGTCCCGACGACACCGCCCGCGATTCCGAGCGCACCGCCTACGACTCCACCGATGATGCCAAGGTCCATGGCTACCCCGTGTCGTATAACGTGTCTCAGCTGACCTAGATACGTTACGCCCGGCTGGATCGGCAAAGCAAGTTTGCCTAGGGAGGAGCCAGAGCGGCGTCAAGATGTCGCACCAATACGCGGGGCGCGCGAGCGCCCGCGAGACGACTGCGAAAGGCTTTCTCGTTCACCGCATAGATCTCGCCGTTCTGCGCGGGCGCGCAGGCTCTTAGCACAGCCAGCGAACCGTAAGAAACGCTCCGAGCGATAATCGCCGCATGCCAAGCGTCCGTTTCGCTTGCGAGTCGCTGTTGTTGCTGCTTGCCGTGCCGCTCCTGGCCACGGCGCAGCCGGTTGCGCGTGCCCGCATTGGGTACCTGAGCCCGTCCTCGCCCGCGGCGGCCGCCTCGTTCGTCGAGGGTTTCCGCCAGGGCCTGCGCGAGCACGGCTACGTCGAAGGGGCGAATACGGCCATTGAATACCGCTTCGCGCATGGCGACTTCGAGCGTCTTCCTGGTATGGCCGCGGAGCTTGTCCAGTTGCGCGTGGACGTGCTCGTCGCCATGGTGACCCAAGCTTCGATTGCGGCGAAAAGCGCGACCTCAACCATTCCGGTAGTCATGGTGGGTGTTTCGGACCCGCTTGGAGCGAAACTGGTCGGAACGCTGTCCCGGCCCGGTGGCAACGTGACCGGTAACTCCGCTCTTACGGCGGCGACCGCCGGGAAGTCGCTCGAGCTGCTGAAGGAAGTCGCCCCCAACGTGCGGCGCGTGGCAGCGCTGTGGAATCCGGCGAACGAGGTGTTCCAGGCGCAGCTCGTGCGCGAGACGCAGGCGGCGGCGCGCTCGCTGAACCTCGAGCTCATCCTCTTCGAATTGAGCACGCCGGAGGCGATTCCAGGCGTGTTCGAGGCGATGGCGCGGCAGCGCGTCGGCGCCCTCAATGTGCTGGCCGATCCGATGATCAATGCTCACGCGGCCGAGGTCACCCGGCGCGCGGCCGCGGCGCGCCTTCCTTCGATCGGATGGCAGGCCTCGTTCGCGGATGCGGGCGGCCTGATCGCTTACGGCTCCAACCTGCGCGAGTTGCATCGCGACGCGGCCGCATACGTCGCCCGCATTCTCGCCGGGGCGAAGCCGGGCGAGCTGCCGGTCGAGCAGCCGCGAACTTTCGACCTCGTTGTGAACATGAAAACCGCGCGCCAGCTCGGCATCGCCATCCCCGCGCCTTTCCTTCTGCGAGCCACGCGGGTGATCGAGCCTTAGTCGACCGCGAGCGGCTCTTCCTGCATGAGCGCGACCTGCTCGCGCAATTCCAGAATGCGGTCCTGCCAGTAGCGCTGGGTGTTGAACCACGGGAACGCGGCCGGGAAGGCGGGATCGTCCCAGCGCCGCGCGATCCAGGCCGAGTAGTGGATAAGGCGCAGGGTGCGCAGCGCTTCGAGGAGGTTCAGCTCCTTGCGGTCGAACGCGGCGAACTGCTCGTAGCCGTCGAGCACCGCGCGCAGCTGCCGCGACATCGAGGCGCGATCGCCAGAGAGCAGCATCCACAGGTCTTGCATCGCCGGGCCCATGCGCGCGTCGTCGAGGTCGACGAAGTGCGGACCGTCGTCGGTCCACAGGATGTTTCCGGGATGGCAGTCGCCGTGCAGGCGGATGGTGTTGACAGCGCCGGCGCGCGCGTAGCAACCGTCGACCATGAGCAGCGCCTGCTCGGTCACCGCTTTCCAGGCCTCGAGGAGGTCGGCCGGGATGAACGAAGTGCTCAGCAGATATTCGCGCGGGTCGTGACCGAAGGTCTGCGGGGTGAGCGCCTCGCGATGGGCGAAAGGCTTGGTCGCGCCGATGGCATGGATGCGGCCCATGAAGCGGCCGATCCATTCGAGTGTCTTAGGATCGCCTAGCTCCGGCGTGCGTCCGCCGCGGCGCGGGTAGACCGCATAGTTGAAGCCCGAGCTCTTGCCCTTATACGCAGGCGCGACCACAGGAATCTCGCGCTCGGCGAGCTCCTGCGCGAAGGCGTGCTCTTCCTCGATCTGCGCTTCGCTCCAGCGTCCGGGACGGTAGAACTTGGCCACCACCGTCGATCCGTCCTCGAGCCACACCTGATAGACGCGGTTCTCGTAGGACGAAAGCGCAAGCAGCCGCCCGTCGGGGCGCAGGCCGAGCTCGCTCAGGGCGTCGAGCACTACGTCCGGCGTGAGGGCGGCATAAGGGTGCATTGGCGTATAGTAGTTCGGTGACGCGCGGTTCATCCCCCCTTGCGGTCGAGATCAGGGATCTGCATTTCTCGTTCGGCGATCTCGAGGTGCTGCGCGGCCTCTCGCTCGACATCCCGCGCGGCCGCGTGGTCGCGATCCTTGGCGGCAGCGGCTCGGGCAAGTCCACTCTGCTCAAGCTGATCGGCGCCCAGCTTTACCCTATGCGTGGCACGGTCACCGTCGAAGGCCGCAACGTGCACAAGCTCGATGCCCACGAGCTGTATCGGCTGCGCCTCGGCATGGGGATGATGTTCCAGACTTCGGGCCTTTTCACCGATCTGGACGTGTACGAGAACATCGCGTTCCCGATCCGCGAGAACTTCCATCTCCCCGAGGAGCTGGTGCGGCGCCTCGTCGTGATGAAGCTGCACGCGGTCGGCTTGCGCGGCGCGCGCTCGATGATGCCGGGCGACCTCTCGGGCGGGATGACACGCCGCGTGGCGCTCGCGCGCGCGATCGCGACCGATCCGAAGCTCATGATGTACGACGAGCCTTTCGCCGGCCTCGATCCGATCTCGCTCAACCAGATCGTGGATCTCATCCGCAGTCTGAACGAGGCGCTCGGCCTCACCTCCATCGTCGTCACGTACGACGTGCACGAGGCGCTCAAGGTGGCGGACTACATCTACGTCATCGGCGACGGCACGCTTCTCGGCAAGGGAACGCCGGACGAAGTGCGCACCTCCGCCGATCCGTATCTGAAGCAGTTCGTGAATGCTCTACCCGACGGCCCGGTGCGCTTCCATTTCCCGGGACCGCCACTCGAGGAGGACCTGCGCATCCATGGATGAGACGCGTTCCAGAGATTCGATCCGCAAGGCGGCCAGCGACGCTATGAAGGCGGGCGGCGACATTGGCCGCCGCGTGCGAGACCTCACGCTCGAGTCGCTCGCGAACCGCCGCTTTGACCGCGAGGGCATCCGCGAGGTCGTGCGCGCGGTCACCGAAGGCATGGCGGCCGCCGCTCCCGCGAGCGGCGGCTCGATGCGACAGGCGATGGGCCAGGCGTTCCGCGGCATGGACGAGGCGCTCACCAAATCGGTGGAAGCCGGCCATGCGGCCCTGCGCCAAATGGTTGCCGCCGGCCGGGGCATCAGCGACAACGAGGTGAAGCAGGCGCTCGCGGGCCTCAAAAAGATCGAGCAGGACTTCGTCGCCACCGTGAGCCAGGTCGCATCCTCCGCAAACGAGCGCGTACGGCCGGAGCTCGAGGACCTCGTCAAGCGCGCGGCGCGCGCCGGCACCGACACCGGGCGCCAGGCCGCGCACCTCATGACCGAGTTCACCTTCGCCGGCATCGAGCTTGCCGGCGAGTTCAGCGCGCGTTTTGCCCGGATGGCGAGCGGCGTGCTCGCCGGCATGGCCGACGCGCTCGAGAAGTCCGCCGCCGAGAGAAAGAAGAAGACCTAGTCGCGCCCGATGCTGCGGCAAACCCTCGGCATCATGCGCGAGCTGCCGCGGCTGCACGAGATCGCGTCGGTCTTCATCCGGCACGGCCTCGGCGATTTCGTCCATCGCATCGGCATCGCGAGCCTGCTCGAGCGCGCGGGCGCGATGCTCACGCGCAACTCCGTGGCCGACTCGGTCACGCTGCATCCGGCCGAACGCATGCGCATGGCGCTCGAGGAGCTCGGGCCGACCTTCGTGAAGCTGGGCCAGGTGATGGCGACGCGCGTCGATCTTTTCCCGCCGCGCTGGATCGCCGAGTTCGAGAAGCTCCACGCCGAAGTGCCGGCGGTGCCGTTCGAGGCGCTGCTGCCGGAGCTCGAGCGCGCGCTCGGGCGCTCGCCGTTCGACGTGTTCCGCGACATCGACAAGAGCGCGCACGGCGCCGCGTCCATCGCGCAGGTGCACCGCGCGAAGCTCGCGGACGGCACGCCGGTCGTGCTCAAGGTGCGCCGCCCGGGCGTGCGCGAGACGATCGACGCCGACCTGCGGCTCCTGCGCCGCGTCGCCGAGCTGATCGAATCGGAGATTCCGGAGGCGCGGCGCTACCACCCCTCCGAGATCGCCGAGCAGTTCGCGCGCTCGCTCGAGCGCGAGGCCGATTTCGTCACCGAGACGCGCAACATCGAGCGCTTCGCGAAGAACTTCGAAGGCGATCCGGTCATCGTCATTCCGCGCATCTACCCCGAGTGGACGAGCGACGTGCTGCTCGTTCAGGAGCATGTGGACGGCATCCCCGCCACCGATCTCGCCGCGGTCGAGAGCGCGGGCCTCGATCGGAAGCTCCTCGCCGCGCGCGGCGTCGACGGGTTCCTCAAGATGATTTTGATCGACGGGTTCTTCCACGCCGACCCGCACCCGGGCAACGTGTTCTATCTCCCCGGCAACCGCCTGGTGCTCATCGACTTCGGCATGGTGGGCCGACTCTCGCCGCAGCGGCGCGCTCAGGTGATCGACCTCCTCGGCGGGCTCGCGCGCATGGCCGAGGAGCCGATGATCGAAGTGCTGCTCGAGTGGGCGGGTGACGCGTACGTCGACGAGGCGAAGCTCGCCACCGACATCAACGACATGGTGTTCGACTACGAGGGCATGCCGCTCAAGGACATCCGCGTCGGCAACGTGATCCGCCAGTTCGCGGCCATCGTGCGTGCGCATTCGATCGTGCTGCCCTCCGACCTTTCGCTCATGTTCAAGACCCTCATCACGCTCGAGGGCCTCGGGCGGCAGTACGACCCGGACTTCCACATCATTAACCACCTCGCGCCGCTCGTGCGCGGCGCGCTCGCCGAGCGCTACCAGCCCACCGAGCTCGTGCAGCGCGGCCGGCGCGCGCTGAGCGAATTCGCGAGCGTAATCGGCGGCGTGCCGCGCGACCTCGCGCGCTTCCTGCGCGAAGCCCGTCGCGGCAAAACGCGCATCGACCTCGATCTCAAGCGCCTCGACAGCTTCGGCCGCCAGCTCGACCGCACCCTCGACCGCGTCGCGGTCGGCATCCTCACCGCCTCGCTCGTCATCGGCTCGGCGATCGTGCTCACCGTGCGCGATGGGCCGGTGTTCCTCGGAATCCCGGTGCTACCGGCTCTTGGTTTGCTCGGCTATGTCTTAGCTTTTCTTAATAGCTTGTGGATCGTCTATGGCATCTGGCGCTCGGGCCGGGAGTAGGATGCGAGAAGCGCCCGAATGCGTTTGTCTGGAACAACGAGCACCGACGGGGCCGGCCGCCGGCGGCTGGTGCGAGGTGCGCTGGCCGCCGCCGGACTGGCCTTCGTCTGCGGCTGCGACCCGCGGGGGCCGCAAGCGAAGACGCGCCGCATCGGCTTTCTCGGCGTGGGGTCGCGCGAGGGGCGCGCATTCTTGATCGAGGGTTTGCGCCAAGGCCTCGCCGAGCACGGCTATATCGAAGGCAATAACCTCAGCATCGAGTACCGCTTTTCCGACGACGAGGACGAGCGCCTGCCGCAACTCGCTCAAGAGCTGGTCAGGTTGCAGGTGGAGCTTATCGTCGCTTCCGGGACGCCCGCGAGCTTCGCCGCGAAGAACGCGACGAGCACCATTCCCGTGGTCATGGGTGGCATAGCGGCCAATCCTGTTGAGACCGGGCTGGTTGCCAGCCTCGCGCGCCCCGGCGGCAATGTCACCGGCATGAGCATGATGACGTCTCAGCTCGGCGGCAAACGGCTCGAGCTCTTCAAGGAAATCATCCCCGCGCTTGCCCGGGTCGCCGTGCTTTGGAATCCGCCCAACCCGGCCTATGGACCGGTCCTGCGCGAGCTCGATGCCGCCGCCGCCCCCCTGCGCTTGAAGATCCAGCGGGTGGAGGTTCGCAAGCCGAGCGATCTTGACCGCGCTATGGCCGCCGCTCGACGTCGGGCCGATGCGCTCATCGTGCCCGCCGACCCGTTAACGACGAACCGGCAACAGCTGATCGCCGACCTGGCGCTCAAGCACCGCGTTGCGGCGATGATGGAGTACAAGGAGTTCGTCAAGGCCGGCGGACTGGTTTCGCTCGGCGTCGATCTCGTCGACCTCTACCGGCGCTCGGCCGGCCACATCGACAAGATTCTGAAGGGCGCGCCGCCCGGAGAGCTTCCAATGGAGCAACCGACGAAGCTCGACGTTTCGATCAACCTCAAGACCGCGCGCACCCTCGGGTTGGCGATTCCGGAGTCGGTGACGCTGAGGAGCACCCAAGTGGTCGAATAGGCGAGGGCGGCGCGCGACCGCCCTAGGCCTTGCCGCCGTCTCGCGGGACGAACTTGAGCGCGACCCCGTTGTTGCACCAGCGCTGGTTGGTGGGCGGCGGGCCGTCGTCGAAGAGGTGGCCGTGGTGGCCGCCGCAGCGCTTGCAGTGGTATTCGGTGCGCGGGTAGATGAGGAAGAAGTCTTTCTTCGTCTCGAATACGCCCGGAATGGTGGTGAAGAAGGACGGCCAGCCGGTGCCGGACTCGTATTTCATTTCGGAAGTGAAGAGCGGCAGGTCGCAGCCCGCGCAGGCAAAGATGCCGGGGCGCTTCTCGGCGTTGAGCGGACTGGTGCCGGCGCGCTCGGTCGACTCTTCGCGCAGCACTTTGTAGGCGAGGTCGTTCGGCAGACGTTTCTTCCACTCGTCCTTTGAAAGCTTGAGCGGCTCTGCAGGCGAGGGCACGTTAAGCCCGGCCGGCAGCAAGGTCTTCCAGTTCGTCTGCAGGGCTTGAATATCTTTCATGGTTTTCGGCTGCGCATAGCCGTGGAAAGGAGAAATGAGCGGCACCGCGCCGACAGCGAGTAGGAATTTCCTTCGATCCATAGGGTCCTCACGGGTTCTGCCTTCGTCGCGCTAACGCCCAAAACCTTACACGAATTCCGCTACGATGCGGCCGAGGAGGAGGTTCCCATGAGACGGCTTGTTTTGGCTGTGGTTCTGGCCATGTTGTCCTTCGCAACGGCGGCGCAACAGTATCCTTCGAGGCCGATTCATCTGGTGGCGACCTTCGCGGCCGGCGGCGCGATGGATCTCACCGCGCGCTCGATGGCGGCGGTGATGTCCGAGAGCTTCGGCCAGGTGATCGTCGAGAACCGCACCGGCGGCGGCGGGCTGGTCGGCACCGACTACGTGGCGCGCGCCGCGCCGGACGGGTACACGCTCGTCATGTACGCCGACGTCAACGTCATCGCGCCCTTCGTCTACAAGAAGCTGAACCACGATCCCATCAAGGACTTCGCGCCGATCACGAACGCGATCATCGGCACGCACCTCATCGTGGCCCATCCTTCGGTAAAGGCGAGCACGCTCAAGGAGCTGATCGAGCTCGCGAAGCGCGAGCCCGGCCGGCTCACCTTCGGCTCGCCCGGCACCGCCACGCCGCAGCACCTCGCCGGTGAGCTCTTCAAGCAGCAGGCCGGCGGGCTCGACATCCAGCATGTTCCCTACCGCGGCGGCGGCCAGCTGATCGGCGACCTCGTCGGCGGGCAGATCCCGCTCGGCCTTATCGGCCTCCCGCCGACGCTGCCGCACATCAAGGCGGGCAAGCTCAAGGTCTTCGCGGTGACCGCGCGCAAGCGTTCGCCATCGCTGCCCGATGTGCCGACCGTGGAAGAGGCCGGCCTGCCGGGCTACGAGACGGTTCAGTGGCTCGGGCCGGCGGCGCCCGCCGGCACCCCCCGCCCGATCATCGAGCGCCTGCACGCCGAGTTCAGCAAGGCGCTGCGCCACCCGACGGTAGTCGAGCGCCTGACCAAGGCCGGGCTCGAGGTGGCGCCGAGTGAATCGCCGGACGCCTACGCTCGCTTCATACGGGCGGAATACGACCGCTGGCCCGCCATCGTGAAAGCCGCGGGGGTAACGCCGGAGTGAAGCTGAACGTCGTTTTCATTACCTCGGACCAGCAGCGCGGCGACTGCTACGGTTTCGAAGGCCGCAAGGTGAAGACGCCGCACCTCGATCGCATGGCGCGCGAAGGCACGCGCTTCTCGGCCTGCATCACGCCGAACCTCGTCTGCCAGCCCTCGCGCGCGTCGATCCTCACCGGTCTGCTGCCGTACACGCACGGCGTGTCGGACAACGGCATCGATCTCGATCCGAAGGTAGGCGAAGCCGGTTTCGCCGGCGCGTTCGCGCGCGCGGGCTACCGCACCGGCTACATCGGCAAGGCACACTTCGCGACCTCGCATACTTTCAAGCCCACCGGCACGCCGGAGTGCCGCAACAGCGATCAGGACCCGAACTGGACCGGGCCCTACATGGGGTTCGAACATGTAGAGCTCGTCGTCGAAGGCCACAACCACTGGCCGCCGATGAAGCCACCGCGCGGCCAGCACTACGAGCGCTGGTTCCACAAGGGCGGGCGCGGCGAGGAGTTGCAGCGCCTCTACGAGATGCAGCTGCCGCCGAAGTCGACCGCCATGCAGACGTTCCATTCCGCGTTGCCGGTCGCGTTCCACAACTCGACATGGATTGGCGACCGCACCATCTCCTTCATCAAGGAAAACCGCGACGCGCCGTTCTGCGTCTGGGCTTCATTCCCGGATCCGCATCATCCGTTCGATGCGCCCGAGCCGTGGAGCCGCCTGCACCACCCCGACGAAGTGGATCTTCCGCCCGAGCGCAAGCTCGACCTTGAGCGCAGGCCCTGGTGGCATCGCCAAAGCCTCGAGGGCAAGCCGCAAATCGTCGAGCACCTGCGCAGGATCCGCGAAGAGTACTCGCGCATCCCGGTGCACACCGACCAGCAGCTGCGCGAGCTCATCGCGAACTATTACGGAATGATCTCGCTCATCGACCACAACGTCGGCCGCATCGTGCTCGAGCTCGAGCAGCTCGGACTCCTCGAGAACACGCTGATCGTGTACTCCACCGATCACGGCGACTGGCTCGGGGACCACGGCCTGATTCTCAAGGGGCCGATGGCGTACGAGGGGCTGCTGCGCGTCGGACTTCTGTTCCAGGGGCCAGGCGTGCCAAAAGGAAAGATCGTCGAGGATCCCGTCTCGACGCTGGATTTGCCCGCGACCTTCACGGACTACGCCGGAGTGCCGTTTTCCACTCCGCACAGTCGAAGTCTGCGTTCGATGATGACCGGTGAGGCCACGCGCGAGTTCGCGTACAGCGAATGGGACCTGCGCGCCTCGCGCTCCGGCGTCGACCTTGATCTGCGCACGGTGCGCACGCGGCGTCACAAGCTCACGATGGATCTGCGCTCCGGCGCGGGCGAGCTCTACGACCTCTATGACGATCCGCACGAAATGCAGAATTTGTTTGCCACTTCCAAAGCAAAAGCGGAGCTCGTCGACATGGTGCGCAGCCGGCCTAACGACGCGGTGCCGCGCCTTGCCCAGGTCGGCATGGCATGAAGATCACGAACGTGCGGGCGCACGTGCTGCGCTCGCAGTTGCCGCAGCCTTTCGCGTTCTCCCAGGGCTGGGTCTCCAGTCGCGGCGCCACGCTGGTCGAAGTGGAAACCGACGAAGGCATCACCGGCTGGGGCGAGGCGCTTTGCCAGGGTCTGCAGCCGCCCGAAATCGCGCGTAGCGCGATCGAGCATGCGTTGAAGCATCTGGTGATTGGCCAGGACCCGCTGCAACCCGAAGTCCTATGGCATCGCATGTATCACCACACGCGCGACTACGGCCAGAAAGGCGCCGTGATCGGCGCGATCAGCGGCATCGACATCGCGCTCTGGGACATCACTGGCAAAGCGCGGCGCGAGCCGATCGCCAAGCTCCTCGGCGGCATGTTTCGCACGCGGGTCCAGGCGTACGCCACGGGGTTTTATAGGGTCAAAGGCGAGGGAGAGGCGCGCCGCCTTGCGCAGGAAGCCGAAGGCCATATGGCCAAAGGCTTCCGAGCATTGAAGATAAAACTGGGATTCGGCGTCGCCGACGATGTAGCGGTGATGAAGGAAATATGGGGCGTGGCGAAGAACCAGGAAGTGATGATCGATACCAACCACGCCTACGGCGTGGCGGAAGCGATCCGCCTCGGCCGCGCGCTCGAGGACATGGGCTGGCGGCTGCGTTGGTACGAGGAGCCGGTGGTGCAGGAGGATCTCGACGGTTACTCGGAGGTGCGCCGCGCGCTCGCCACGCCGATCGCGGGCGGAGAGAACGAGTACACGCTCTTCGGTTTCAAAGAGGTGTTCTCGAGAAGAGCATTGGACGTCGCGCAGCCGGACATCTGCATCGCCGGCGGCTTCACCGGCTGCCGGCACATCGTCGCGCTTGCGCACGCGCATGGCGTGCAGGTGAATCCGCACGTGTGGGCCTCGGCCGTCGGGCAGGCGGCGTCGCTGCAGCTCATCGCTGCGATCCCGATCGCGAACCACGCGCTCTTCGCGAACGACATCCTGCTCGAGTTCGACACCTCCTCGCACCCGTTCCGCGAACACCTGACCGATGCGCCGCTCCGCCAGCGCGAGGGCTGGGTCGACATTCCGCAAAAGCCTGGACTGGGAATCGAAGTGGACCGCAAGATCATCGAGAAATACACGACGTGAAACGCACGAACGTAGTCGTCATCATGTCCGACGAGCACGACCCGCGCTGGATGCGCTGCTCCGGGAACGCGCTCATGCACACCCCGAACCTGGACCGCCTCGCGGCGCGCGGCCTGCGCTTCACCGACGCGTACACCACGTGCCCGATCTGCGTGCCGGCGCGCGCGGCGTTCGCGATCGGCAAGTACATCCACGAGATCGGCTTCTGGGACAACGCCGACCCCTACGATGGCAGCGTGAAGAGCTGGCATCACCGCCTGCGCGAGAATGGCCATCGCGTGGTCTCGGTCGGCAAGCTCCATTTCCGCTCGACCGACGACGACAATGGCTTCTCCGAGTCGATCGTTCCGATGAACGTGTTCGAGCGCAAGGGCGACCTCTACGGCCTATTGCGCGGCGACGACATGCCGACGCGCGCCGACGGCAAGAAGCTCGCCGGGCTCGCAGGACCCGGCGAATCCGAATACACCTGGTACGACCGCGAGATCGCCTCGCGCGCGCAGATCTGGCTGCGCGAGGAGGCAAACAAGTATCGCGACAAGCCTTGGGTGCTCTTCGTCTCATTCGTCGCGCCGCACTTCCCGCTCACCGCGCCGCCGCACTGCTATTACCGCTATCCCTTTGATCGCATCCCGATGCCGAAGCTCTATCGGGAAAAGAATCTTCACCCCTGCGTGCGCGACCAGTCGGACAACACCGGCTACGACAAGTACTTCCAGGATGAGGCGGCGGTGAAGCGGGCGCGCGCTGGCTACTTGGGCCTTATCTCTTCCCTGGATGAGAACATCGGCCATGTTCTGGACACGTTGCAGGACTGCGGCTTCGCCGGAGACACCCGGGTCATCTACACCTCCGACCATGGCGACAACCTCGGTGCGCGCGGCCTGTGGGGCAAGCAGGTGCTGTACGAGGAGGCGGCCAAGGTGCCGATGATCGTCGCCGGCCCCGACATCCCGGCAGGCGTGCGCCGCGAGCCCGTAAGCCATGTCGACGTGTATCCGACCATCATGCAATGCGTGGGCGAGGACGCCCCGGAAGCTTCAGGCGTGTCGCTGCTCGACAAGATTCCGGAAAGGAACGTGCTCTCGGAGTACCACGCTTCTTCCTCGCGCGCGGGGGAGTACATGATCCGCCACGGG
>JAICPQ010000282.1 GCA_025929745.1 Burkholderiales bacterium
AAGGAGAAGCGCTCTTCTAGACAACGAGGTTCACCAGCCGCCCTGGCACGACGACGACTTTCTTTACGTCCTGCCCGGCGACGAAGCGCTGCACGTTCGGGTTTGCGCGCGCCAGCTCCTCGATCGCGGCGCGGTCGGCGGCTTTCGGCACGCGGATGGAGCCGCGCAGCTTGCCGTTCACCTGCACCACCAGCTCGACCTCGTCCTGCTCGAGCGCCGCGGCATCCGGCTCGGGCCACGGCGCCTTCATGATGTCCTCGCCGAAATCGAGCTCGCGCCAGATGCGATGCGTGATGTGCGGCGTGATTGGCGAAAGCAGGCGCAGGAGAATGGACAGGCCCTCGCGCGAGGGCGAGCGCTCGAGCGCATTCAAGATCTT
Source organism: Burkholderiales bacterium (assembly GCA_025929745.1). Lineage (GTDB taxonomy): Bacteria > Pseudomonadota > Gammaproteobacteria > Burkholderiales > SG8-39 > SCGC-AG-212-J23. The sequence continues at coordinate 380 of JAICPQ010000282.1, forward strand.
CATGGCAGCGGACGCCACCGTATTGAACTGGTGCTTCTGCATGTCGTAGTTCGCCTGCCGCAGCACCGAGTGAATCTCGAAACGCGCCTCCTTGGACGAATGCTGCGGCAGCTCGCCGGCGCTCGCCGCGAACTTCCAGAGCCGCCGCAGGAAGCGATAAGCGCCGTCGACGCCCTCGTCCGACCATTCGAGGGTGTTGGTCGGCGGTGAGGCGAAGATGATGAAGAAGCGCGCGGTGTCCGCGCCGTATTTCTCGATGAGGTGCTGCGGGTCGACGCCGTTATTCTTCGACTTCGACATCGTGCCGATGCCGTCGTACACCACCGCGCGGCCGTCCTTGGCCTTGGCCGAGACGATCTTGCCCTTGGCGTCGCGGCTCACTTCCACGTCGGCCGGATTGATCCACTCGCGCCGGCCGCCGGCATCGGTGTAGTACGACTCCGCGAGCACCATGCCTTGCGTAAGCAGGTTGGTGAAAGGCTCGTCGACGCCCGGCATCAACCCCGTTTCTTCGCGCATCACGCGTTGGAAGAAGCGCGAGTACAGAAGGTGCAGGATGGCGTGCTCGATGCCGCCGATGTACTGGTCGACCGCCATCCAGTAGCTCGCGCGCTCGTCGAGCATCGCCTTGTGCTCGCCCGGGCAGGCGAAGCGCGCGAAGTACCAGGACGAATCGACGAACGTGTCCATGGTATCGGTCTCGCGTTTCGCCGGCTTGCCGCAGGACGGGCATCGAGTGTCCGTGTACGACGAGCGCTTGTTGAGCGGGTTCCCGGTTCCGTCGGGGACGACGTCCTCGGGCAGCACCACCGGCAACTGCTCGTCGGGCACAGGAAGGTCGCCGCACGCAGGGCAGTGCACGATGGGAATCGGCGTGCCCCAGTAGCGCTGGCGAGAGATCCCCCAGTCGCGAAGCCGCCACTGCACCTGCTTCTCGCCCAGGCCTTTCGCCTTCAGATCGGCCGCGATCGCGTCCACCGCCTGCTGGTAGCCGAGGCCGTCGTACTTGCCGGAATTGATGCAGGCGCCGTATTCGGCGTATTCCGGTTTCCACGGCGCCGGCACGGCATCGCCGAGCGGGTGCCGGATCACCGGCTTGATCGGCAGCTTGTACTGGAGCGCGAATTCGAAGTCGCGCTCGTCGTGCCCCGGCACCGCCATGACTGCACCCTCGCCATAGCCCATGAGCACGTAGTTCGCGACCCAGACCGGCAGCCTTTCGCCCGACAGCGGATGCGTAGCGTAGAGGCCGGTCGGCATGCCTTTCTTTTCGATCTGCGCGAGCTCGGCTTCCATCGCCGGGCCGCGCTTGCATTCGTCGACGAACGCCTTGACCTTGGGATCGCGGCTCGCTGCCCATTGCGCGATCGGGTGCTCGGCAGCCACGGCGCAGAACGTGGCCCCCATCAGCGTATCGGCGCGCGTGGTGAACACCCAGAGCACGCGGTCTTCGTTTTCCAGTCGATACGGAAACCCGACGCGCACGCCTTCGGACTTCCCGATCCAGTTCTTCTGCATCAGCTTGACCTGCTCCGGCCAGCCCGGCAGCTCGTCGAGTGCAGCGAGAAGCTCGTCGGCATAGGCGGTGATGCGCAGGAAGTACATCGGGATCTCGCGCTTCTCCACCAGCGCGCCGGTGCGCCAGCCGCGGCCTTCGATCACCTGCTCGTTCGCGAGCACGGTCTGGTCCACCGGGTCCCAGTTCACAACTCCTGTCTTCCTGTAGGCAAGGCCCTTCCGGAAGAGGCGCGTGAAGAGCCACTGGTTCCACCTGTAGTACTCGGGCTTGCAGGTCGCAAGCTCGCGGCTCCAGTCGAGCGCGAAGCCGAGGCTCTGAAGCTGCGACTTCATGTAGGCGATGTTGTCGTAGGTCCATCTTGCCGGCGGCACCTTGTTTGCCATGGCGGCGTTCTCCGCCGGCAGGCCGAAAGCATCCCAGCCCATCGGCTGCAGCACGTTGAAGCCGCGCATGCGGTAGTAGCGCGTCAGCACATCGCCGATCGTGTAGTTGCGGACGTGTCCCATGTGCAGCTTCCCCGAAGGGTAGGGAAACATGGACAGGCAATAGAATTTGCGCCTGGAGGGGTCCTCGGTCGAACGGAAGGAATCGCGCTCGGCCCAGAACTTCTGGGCTTCGCGCTCGAGCGTGGAGGGATCGTAGGTCTCTTGCATGAGGACTATGCCGCGGAGCGCGGATTATCTCATCCAATAAACT
>JAICPQ010000057.1 GCA_025929745.1 Burkholderiales bacterium
AGGGCGAGAATGGGCACGCCGCTTGCGATCGCTTGCGAGTGCTCGGACGCGTATTGGTTGATCAGGCGGCCGTCGCGCGGCACATACATGAGGATCACCCAGCCCGAGCCGCCGCCGAGCGCATAACCCATCGCGCGAAACTCCGCGCGCCAGCGCTCGAGCGAGCCGAATTGCTCGGCGAGCCATTGCGACGCTGCCTTCGTCGGCTGCCCGTCCCCGCCGAGGCTGGCGAAATAAAGCTCGTGCAGGAGCGTCGAGTTCAGTGCAACCAGTTCCTCGCGTTTAAGGCCGTTCAGTACGTGCCCTGGTGTGCTGGCTAGGTCGAGCGAAGCAAGCTGCTCGGTGATTGCATTCAGGCGCCGCATGGCCCCGCCGTAGTTATTCTCGTAGTGGCTCTCGATCAGCTTGAGCGATAGCCCGTTCAGGGTCCACGGTCGGCAATGGATCTGCTTGATGCGGTATTTCATCGCATACCTCCGATCAGGGTGTACGGATTGGCATAACAGCCGGCCGCCTGCAGGTACGCCGAGCGCTGGTCCGCCGCCAGGTGGACGATCGAGGAGCCGTCCCTGCCGTGCAGGCAAAGCCTGCTGAAGATGCTCGCGCGTTGCTGGCGCTGGACCGATACGGCGCACGCCCCGCGCGCATGCCCCTCGATGCTCACTTTCTGGGCGCGGCGCAGGAGCGGATCGATCCGCCAAAGCGAGCCATGCAGCTCGCTCACCGCGAAGTAGGCGCCGTTACGCTCGGAGTACACCAGTCCGGAAAAGCCGACGTCCTTGTCGGTGTCGGCATCGAGCTCGACGCGATGCACCGACACCGCGAGCGTTGTGGGATCGATCTTCCACAGCACCGGTAGCACGTTGCTGGTCACGACGACTTCGCCGCGCGGACCGAAGGCGATATCGGGCGCGCAGGCGTAGCGCTCACCGGCCCATTGCCAGTCCGGCAGATGAATCGCACGGCGCGGCTTGCGGCCTTCTTCGAGGAATAACCCCTTGGCGTCGATTACCCATGCGCGATCGCGCTCGGGCTGCGAGCGATAACGAAGCGGGTCGGCGGCCGCCGTGCTCGCAAAAAGAGAGATCGCCGCGAGGAACCACAGTGGTTTGTTGCTCATGGACGCACTCCTTTCCCATTCGGGAAATCGGAGCAGCGCTTGAGACGGGTGTCTTGACTACCGGGTGTCTGCTTTAGGACCCGGCCAGGGAGAGAGCCCTGCGTGCGAGCACCTTAGGACCGCTGGCCCGGCGGGTCAATGGTCCCAGGCCATTTGGTGGCACGTTCTTGTGATACGTATAACATCACGTCATGTTCAACGCCCTGGTGCTCAGCCTGCCGACGCGCAACTCCACACTGCGGATGCGCGTGTGGCGCGCGCTCAAGGAGTGCGGCGCCACGGTGTTGCGCGACGGCGTATACCTGCTGCCGCGCGACGGCGCCGATGTCGGCGCGCTGAGAAAGCTCGAGAAAGAAATCCGCGCCCACGGCGGTCTGGCCATCACCTTCGATGCCGCACCGCAGGCGGAGGAAGATCTTGCGGCGCTGCGCGGGCGCTTCGACCGCGCTGCTGATTACGGCGCACTGGTGGCCAGGATCTCGGCGGCAAGAGCATCGCTCGCGTCGCTTGGTCCCCGGCGCGGGCTCACGGCGCTGCGCAGGCTCGAGCAGGCCATGGAGAAGCTTGCGCGCATCGATTTCTTTCCGGGCCAGGCGAAAGAGCAGGCCGCGGCGGCGTTCGCATCGCTCAAGAACCGCTACGCGGAACTCTACTCCCGCAACGAACCGCGCCCTTCCGGCAAGGGCCTGCGGCCGCTCGAACGCGCGCGCTTCCAGAAGCGCATCTGGGCAACGCGCAAGGCGCCGTGGGTCGACCGGCTGGCGAGCGCGTGGCTCATCAAGCGCTTCATCGACCGCGAAGCGAAGTTCGTCTGGATCGCGCGGCCGAGCGAGCGGCCGAAGAAAGCGGTCGGCTTCGATTACGACGGCGCGGACTTCACGCACGTGAAAAACCGCGTGACGTTCGAGGTTCTAGCCGCGGCGTTCGGCCTCGACCAGGACCCGGCGCTCGCGAGGATTGCAGCCGCCGTGCACTTTCTCGACGTGGGCGGCATTCCCGTTGCCGAGGCGAACGGCCTGGAGACCATGCTAAAAGGCGCGAGGGAAAAAGCGCAGAGCGACGATGCGCTGCTCGCCGAGGCGATGCGCACGCTCGATCTCCTCTATTCAGGCTTCCGTGCCGCCCAGCACTAAAGATAACGCCGGTCACGTCGCGCTCTAGAATATCCGTCACTACATCGTCGATGCCGGCGGCGACGGAGCTTGGCTCGAAACGATGGTCGCCCACCTGCCGAGCCACGGCTAGACTGTGACGGGTGGAAATTCTCGGCATCTGCGGCAGCCTGAGAAAAGGCTCGCTCAACATGGTCGCGTTGCGCGCGTGCGAGGAGCTCGTGCCGCAGGGCATGAAGATTCGCATTACCAGCATCGCCGACCTGCCCCTTTTCAACCAGGACGTTTTCGATGCCGGCATCCCGGAGCCGTGCAAGCGCCTGCGCGGGGAAATCGCGCAGGCCGACGGTGTACTGATCGCAAGCCCGGAGTACAACTTTTCGGTCACCGCACCGCTCAAGAACGCGATTGACTGGGCCTCGCGGCCGCCGAACCAGTCCTGGCAGGACAAGCCGGTGGCGCTTTTTTCGGTGACGCCGGGCCCGCTGGGCGGCGCGCGCGTTCAGTACGACCTGCGCCGCATTCTTGGCCAGCTGTGGGCGCACGTGCTGCCAAGGCCCGAAGTGTTCATCGGGTCCTCCGCGACCAAGTTCACGGATGGAAAACTCACCGATGAGACCACGCGCAAGTTCCTCGCCGACCTGCTCGCCGGCTTCAAGCCTTGGATCGAGCGGATGCGCGTAAGGAAGTAGCCGCGCCGATTGAACTAAGGTTCGATGGCTGGCTGCGCACAGCGGCCCTAGAATCCGCCGCCATGATCCGAGCCCTGTTGGCAGTACTGCTGGCGCTCAGCACGCTCTCGGGCAAGGCGCACGCGGACGAAGGTTGGACCTTTTCGCTGACGCCCTACCTCTGGCTGCCGAACGTGAATGGGACGCTCAAGTATGCCGTTCCGCCGGGCGGCGGCGCGAGGCCCGAGGTGGACACGGGGCCGAATGACTACCTCGAGAACCTCAGCTTCGCGCTCATGCTCGCCGGAGAGGCGCGCAAGGGCCGGTGGTCGATGTTCACCGATCTCATCTACCTCGATTTTGACAGCGAGGAAAGCACAGTGAAGACCGTGAACTTCGGCGGAGAGCGGATCGACACGACCCTGAATTCGAGCACTCGATCATCGCTCACTGGCGTGGCGTGGACCTTTGGTGGCAGCTACGCCGCGCTGCAGGATCCGAAGCATAGGCTCGACGTGCTGGGCGGCGTGCGCTATTTCGGCCTGGAGGCTTCGAGCGACTGGCAGCTCAGCGCCGCGCTCAGCGGTCCCAATGGCCAGGTGTTGGCGCAGTCGGGCAGCATCTCCCAGAAGGAGGACCTTTGGGATGTGATCGTCGGCGTTCGCGGCCGCCTGAAGCTCGGCGAAGGTAGCTGGTTCGTTCCGTATTACTTGGACGTCGGCACCGGCTCCTCTGCGCTAACTGCGCAGGCCCTTGCGGGGATCGGCTACGCCTTCAAGTGGGGCGAGATTCTCGCCACCTATCGCACCCTCTACTACGATCTCGACGAAGACGAACTGCTGCAGGACGTGCGCTTTGCCGGCCCGGCCATCGGCGCAACCTTTCGCTTCTAGAAGTGCCCAAGATCTTCTCGGTCAACGGTTCGACCACCGGGCGATCCGGAACCGATGCATTCCGGCGCCGTAAAATCGGGTTCTACCTGGGCATACTGGCCTTTCGTGCCGAGTACGACCGCTTTCAGATCGAGGAAGTCGATCGGGTGCAGATGCTTTCGGTGAGCGTCCTGTTCCAGTTTTGAGTTGCCGGTCAACCGCGAGGCGCCAGCGAGAGGTAGAGGTCGGCAAGGTTGGCGCGGCGCACTAGGTCTGCGGTGGTGTCATGCAGCACCACCGCGCCCTTGATGAGCACGTAGGCGCGGCTCGCAAACGCAAGCGCGATGTCGAGCTTCTGCTCGACGATCAGAAGCGTAAGCCCGCTCGCGCGCAGCTTCTCCAGCGCGCTGCGAATCTGATGCACGACGAGCGGCGCGAGCCCGAGAAAAGGCTCGTCGAGAAGAAGCAGCCGCGGCCGGCTCATGAGCGCGCGGCCGATGGCGAGCATTTGCTGCTCGCCGCCCGAGAGCGTGCCCGCGGGCTGTTTCTTCCTTTCGGCGAGACGCGGAAAAAGGCGGTACACGTAGTCGAAGCGCTCGCTCAGTTCGCCTTCGAGCCGCAGCGCGCCCAGGCGCAGGTTATCCTCGACGCTGAACGGCGAGAAGACGAGCCGGCCCTCCGGCACAAGGCGCACACCGGCCTGCACGATGCGGTGCGCCGGCGCGCGCACGATCTCGGCGCCGTCGAAGACGATGCTTCCACTGCGGCTACGGATCGTTCCCGTAACCGCTGCGAGCAGCGTGGACTTTCCGGCGCCGTTCGGCCCGAGCAGCGCCACCGTCTCGCCCGCGCCCATCTCGATGCTGACGCCGTGCAGCACCGTGGCGGCACCGTAGGAAGCGTGGACCTCAGACAGCCGCAGCATGGCCGAGATACGCGTCCAGGACCGCCGGATGCGAGCGCACTTCATCGGGCGTGCCTTCGGCGATCTTCGCGCCGAAATTGAGCACCACCACGCGGTGCGCGAGCGGCAGCAAGAAATGCATGTCGTGCTCGATCAGCAGAACCGCGATGCCGCGCTCGGCGATGCCGCGAATCACCGTAGCGATGCGCTGGGCTTCGGCGCGCGTCAGGCCGGCGGCGGGTTCGTCGAAGAGAATCAATTTGGGCGCGCCGGCGAGCGCGCGGGCGATCTCCAGCAGACGGCCTTGCCCGAACGAGAGCCGGTCCACGCTCGCGTAGCGCAGCTCGCCCAGGCCGACGAATTCCACCAGGCGCTCGGCGTGCGCGTGCTGCTCGCGCTCCTCGGCCGCCGCCTTGCGCGAAAAGAGATTCCCGCCAAAGCGCGTATGCGCACCAACCAGCACGTTCTCGAGCACGCTCATGCCTTCGAACGGAAGATTGTGCTGGAAGGTGCGCATCACGCCACGCCGGGCGATCTCGTGGGGCGGCAGCCCGGCGATCGGCTCCCGGAGAAAGGAGATTTCGCCGGAGTCGGCGCGATACGCGCCGGCGATGATGTTGAACGTCGTGCTTTTCCCGGCGCCGTTGGGGCCGATCAGGCCGAGGATTTCCCGCTCGCGCACGGCAAAGCTCAGCTCCGAGACCGCGGTCAGGCCGCCGAAGCGCTTAGTGAGCTTTCTGGCCTCGAGGATATCGGTCATAGAGCCCAATTAGGCCGCGCGGTTGAAGAAGGATGACGACGACCATCAGCGCGCCGAAGACGAGCGCGTGGTGGTGGCCGATGAGCGGCGAGAGCACGAAAGGCAGGAGGTAAAGCAGCACCGCGCCGACGATCGCGCCCGCGTGGCGCCCCGAGCCGCCGATGATCACCATGAAAAGCAAGAGGAACGCGTTCTCGAGGCCGAATATCGGTGGATTCACCGTGTTGTCCACGAACGCGTACACCATGCCTGCAATCCCGGCGAGCACGCTCGTTAGCGTGAAGGCGATGACTTTGGTGCGCGCCACGTTCACACCCATGGCCGCGGCGGCTTCCGGGTTGTCGCGCACCGCGCGGCACGCGCGGCCGAACCACGAGCGGTCCAGGTGCCGCAGCAGTGCGTACGTGCCCAGGACGAGGATTACGATGACCGCGGTGTACCAGGGCCCGGTGATGTACACGCCGAAGATCGCCGGCAGGCGATAGTTGACGAGACCGCCGGTGCCGCCGGTGACCGCGCCGCCCTCGTTCAGCACCACGATGAAAAGCTGGGCGAGCGCGAGCGTGGCGAGCGCCAGATAAAAGCCCTCGAGGCGCGTCGACGGGATGGCCACGATGAGCGCGATAGCGCTGCAGACCAGGACGCCGGCCAGGATGGCGAGGGGCAGCGGCATGCCCAGCTGGAACAGGAAGATGACCACCGCGTATGCGCCGATGCCGTAGAAGGCGAAGTGCGAGAAGGCCACCTGCCCGGAGATGCCGAAGAGGAAGTTGTAGGAAAGCGCGAGCGCGATCCACAGCAAGAGCTTCCGGTAAACGTCGTTGTAATAGCCGCTGAGGAAGAAGGCCACAGCCGAAAGCAGCACCGCCGCCGCCACCCAGCCGAGCGCGCTCCTCATGCCCGAGCGCGCAAAAGGCCGGTGGGCCGCACGAGCAGAAAAAGCATGAGGAGAAGGAGCGGCACACCTTGCGCATAGCCTGAGGGCAGCGGCGCGTAGCGCACCGTGAGCTGCTCTGCGAAGGCGACGAGCAATCCGCCGAGGAGCGCACCTTCCACTCGCCCTACTCCGCCGATGACCAGGGCCGTGAAACCCTGGATCGCGAGCGGCACGCCCATGAGGTAGTGCGCGGAGGTGTTAGGCGCGACCAACAGCCCCGCGAGCCCGGCGGCGGCCGCGCCGCCGGCGAACGAGGCAACCGTGACGCGCCGCAGATCGATGCCCATGAGCGCCGCCGCGCGGCGGTTGAGCGCCACGGCCTCGAACGCCTTGCCCCATAGCGTTCTCTCGAAGAAAAGCCACACTGCCGCGAACACGACGAGCGTCGCGCCGATCACGAAGAGCTTGAGGTATTCGAAGCTGACGGGCTCGGGCACCTGGTGCGGATCAGGACCGAAGCCGAGGGAGATCCCTTCGCGGAAGACAACAAGCATGCCAAGAAGCGCGAGGATCGCGGCAAGGAGCGGCGCGCCACGTTCCACCAGCGGCCGTACCGCGATGCGTTCAGTGATCCAGCCGACGAGGAGCATGAAGCCGAGGACCGCCGCCATGCCGAGCGCGTACGGCCATTCGTACTTCGAGAGGAGGAGGAACCCGCCGAAAGCTCCGACCATCGCCCACTCGCCGACCGCGAAATTGATGACCCCGGTCGGGCGGATCATCAAGAGATATGCGAGAGCTACGAGCGCATAGATGCAGCCCGACGCGGCCGCGCTGACGGAGAGCTCTAAAAGGTCACGCAATCACTTCTGGCCGACGTGGACCACGCGGCCCTGCTTGTCCCCTTCGTACACGCGCACCACCATGCCGTTCGGGTCGAAGCCGGCGCGCTTGCCGTCCGGGAACACGTACTTCATGCCCTTCGCGCCCATTACGCCGGAGAACTCAAGAGACTGCATTGCCGCGCGAATCTTTTCCTTGTCGGTCGAGCCGGCGCGCTTGATCGCCTCGGCGACCATCTTGATGCCGTCGTAGCCGTAACCGTGGATGTTGTAGGGCAGCTTGCCAGTGGCCTTGCGGTAGTCAGCCTCGAATTTCTTCACCTCGGGCTTTTCCGGGTCGTACGCGTCGACGAACGTGATGCCGTTCAGGAGACCCTTCGCGACCGACATATACTGGGGCACCGACAGGTTGTAAGAAGAATGAATCGGGAACTTGAGCGCCATCTGCCGGTACGCACGCAGGATGAGCACGTTCTCGGGGGTGAGCACGCCCGCCATGAACATCGCTTCCGGGTTGGCGGCACGAACCTTTTGCATCTGCGGCTCGGCCGTGGTGGCGCCGCGCGGCACAACTTCCTCGGCGACCACCTGGATCCCCGACTTCTCGAGACCGGCGCGGAAAAACTTCGCGAGGAGCTGGCCGAGGTCGGAGTTGTCGGTAATGAGCGCCACGCGTTTGAGCTGTTTGGATCGTGCGTGAGACAGGAGCGTCGCGATCTGGATCGAGCCGAGCGGCCCGGTCTGCCAGAAGTACGGATTCTGAAGCTGCGTGGTCAGCGTGTCGCCGGAGTTCATGGGCGTCATCTGCGGCGTCTTCGCTTCGAGCGTCACGTTCTGCTGCTGTTGCGTCGCCGGCGTCAGCGTGATGCTCAGGATGAACACCGCGCCGGCGTCGACCAGCTTGCGCGCCATCGCGGCCGAAATGTCCGGGCGACCCTGGTCGTCCTCGATGAGGAGCTCGATCTTGCGTCCCAGCACGCCGCCGGCGGCGTTGATCTCGTTCGCGCCGAACTGGATGCCCTCGAGCGTCGGCTCCGAATACGGCTTCGCCGGGCCCACCTTGTCGGTGATAACGCCGATTTTGATGGTTTCCTGCGCAACAACCGACGCGGACACCGCGGCAAGCAGTGCCGCCAGCCACTTCCTCATGACCCCCTCCTCAGTCGAGCAGATTGCGCTTCGCCATCCATCCTACACAAACTTCTACCGCCTGCTGCAGCAGCTCGGGCTGCCCCTGGTAGTAATGGGTCGCGCCCTGGACCACGCGGAACGTCTTGTCCCGACTGCCGGCAGCGTCGTGGATGATGCGCGCGTGCGGCTGCGGCACCGCGTCGTCCGCCGAGTTCTCGATCGCCAGGAGCGGGACGCTGATCGAGCGCGCGCACTTCGGCCCGTCGGCGTTCGAGTCGTCGACCGACCACTGCGAGAGCCAAGCCCTCAGTGTCGAGAAACGCCCGATGCCCACCGGCCCGGTATTCGCGGTCTCGGGTCTTCCGAGATAGCACCAGCGCGGCTTGCGATCGTTTGGATCCACCGCGGAATCCATGAAGCGCACATCGCACATCGTGCGATACGTGACGAAGCCGCGCTCCAGCTCATCGCCCTTCAGCTTTTCCAGGGTTTCCTTTACCCATTGCGTCCGCCGACGCATCCGGCTTAACTGCGCAGAGCGAAAGCGCTCGATGAATTGCCGGGAGTAGGGCGGCTGGTTCGGGCACTTCGCGTTGTAGATGTCGAGCTCGAGATCGCGCTCGTCCGGGTTCGCTTCATCCACCACCGAAGGATCGATCCACTCCGAAAGCATGCGCGCACGTGAGAGGTGCGCAGCCTGGAAGATCATGCCGTCCGCGGGTATCAGATTCTGGATTTCCACCGGGTCGCCGGCGGGCGTCGCCGTGACGGATGGGCGTTCGGCCTGCGACTGGTAGAAAAGCGCGAGCGAGCCGCCACCCGACCAGCCGCAGAGCACGACCTTCTCGTACCCCAACTGCTCTTTCGCGCGCCGCACGTAGGCGCCGAGATCGAGGAGCACCTTCTCCATGATGAGCGGCGTGTCGTTGCGCGCGAAGCGCGAGCCCGCGCACAGCACATGAAGTCCCGCCTTGGCGAGAGCCTGCGGCATCGGCAGGAGCTGAAGCGTGGACGACGGATGCATGAAGACGGCGAGCGTGCGCGAGGGCTTCCCCTTTGGCACGAAACGCACGCCCTCGCAATTCACGGTGCCCTGCGAGCCGGCGAAGCCGTAGACCTCCGTGAACTTCGCCGACTCTTGGTACTGCACATGCACCCATTCGGGCGCAACTTCGAAGCTCACTTCTTATGCACCCAGTCGGCGTGGTGCGGGGCCTTCTTGGTCTTCGACCATTCGGCGAGCATTTCCTCGCTCACCGCGGCGAGGCGCTTTTTCATTTCCGGCGTCGTCGTGTCGACGGCGAGCTCGAGGCGGTGCCCGTTCGGGTCGAAGAAATAGATCGACTTGCAGATCGTGTGGTCCGTGGGGCCGACGACTTCGATGCCGAGCTTCTCGAGCTTGGCCTTGTAGCTCATCAGCGTTTTTTCGTCGGGCACGCGCAGCGCGAGGTGCTGCACCCAGGCCGGCGTATTGGCGTCGCGCCCCATGGGCGGCGACTCGGGTACTTCGAAGAAAGCGACATAGCTGCCATCGCCCATGCGAAAGAAGATGTGCATGTACGGCGACGCTTCGCCCGTGCTCGGCACACGGTCCTCGGCCATCGCCATCGCGTATTCGAGTCCCAGCACCTTCGTATAGAAGTCCGCGGTCTGTTTCGCGTCCTTGCAGCGGTACGCGACGTGGTGAAGGGATTTAATGTCCATAATGGGGATTATCTTCCCAAGGAGAATGCATGGACAAGCGCGAGCACAAGCAACGCTATGACGCCGGCCTGAAGACGCGGCGCGAGGTTCTCGGACCCGCTTATGTCGACAAGGCGATGGCGGGCGTCGACGAGTTCAGCCAGGAGTTCGTCGAGCTTCTCAACACCTATTGCTGGAACGACATCTGGAACCGGCCCGGCCTTCCGCGCAAGACAAGATCCATTTTGAACCTGGGCATGCTGTGCGCGCTCGGCAAGGAGCACGAGCTGAAGCTCCACATCCGCGGCGCGATCAACAACGGCCTGACGAAGGAAGAGATCAAGGAAGTGTTTCTCCAGGTCGCCATCTATTGCGGCGTGCCGGCCGCGGTGGTCGCGTTCCGTTGCGCGAAGGAAGTGTTCCAATCCGAAAAGTAGCATTCATCGGCCTGGGCGTCATGGGGAAGCTCATGGCGGCGCGGCTGGACAAGGTATATGCCGTGCGATCGTACGATCTCAACGGCAAAGGCAGCTGCCAGTCGGCGCGCGAAGCGGCCTGGGGCGCCGACGCGCTGATCACCATGCTGCCGGACGGCGACGCAGTGCGCGATGCGGTGCTCGACGCCCTGCCCTCGCTCAGGCCGGGAGCGGTCGTCGTCGACATGAGCTCGTCCGACCCCGCCGCGACGCTCGCTCTCGGACGCGCGCTGCGCGCGCGGAGGGTCGACATGGTCGATGCCCCGGTCTCCGGCGCGCGCTTCAAAGCCAAGGACGGCACGCTCGCCATCATGGTGGGCGGCGAGAAGAGAACCCTAAGGCGCGTGATGCCGCTCCTGCAGAGGCTCGGCACCGAGATCTTCCACGTCGGCGGGCTTGGTGCGGGACACGCGGTGAAAGCGCTCAACAACTATCTTGGCGCCGCCGGCACGCTGGCGGGATTCGAGGCGCTCCTCATCGCGCAGAAGTTTGGACTGCATCCGAAGCCGATGATCGCCGCGATCAACGCCTCGACCGGCCGCAACAGCACCACGGCGCGCAAGATCCCGCAGGACGTACTCACCGGCCGCTTCGCCTCGGGGTTCAAGCTCGCGCTGATGACGAAGGACGTCGCAATCGCCGGGGACCTCGCTAAGGCGCTAAGAGTGAACACGCCCTATTTGAGGGAAACCTTGAAGCACTGGCGCGCAGCGCAGAAGCAGCTGCCGCGCAATGCGGATCACACCGAGATCTACAAATACCAGAAAAGGGCTCTGACCTCTTCTAGGCGCCGATGAAGCGGGGCTTGCGCTTCTCCATGAAGGCGGCCTGGCCTTCTTTGTAGTCCTGGCTCTTGAAGCAGGCTTCGACCGCGCGCTCGGTGGCGCCGACGTCGCGGTTCTCGGGGTCCTTGAGGACTTCGCCGACGACGAGCTTGGCGCACTTAACGGTGAGCGGCGCGTTCTCCACGATGGTCCTCGCCATCTCGCCCACGACGGTCTCGAGCTGCTCGTCGGCGACGACGCGGTTGACGAGGCCCATGATCCGCGCCTCCTCGGCGTCGAACTGCCGCGCCGTATAAAAGATCTCCTTGGCGAAGGCGGGGCCGACGAGATCGACGAGGCGGCGGATGCCCTCGTAGGCGTAGCCGAGGCCGAGCTTTGCCGCCGGCACGCCGAAGCGCGAGGAGGCGCCGCAGATCCGCAGGTCGCAGCAGAGCGCGATCGCGAGCCCGCCGCCGATGCAGTAGCCGCGGATCATCGCGATCGTCGGCTTCGGGAAGCGCACGAGCCGCGCCGAGGTCGCCGCCGTCGTCG
>JAICPQ010000298.1 GCA_025929745.1 Burkholderiales bacterium
GCTGATATTCCCAAGCCTGGATATCGCGCGCCGACCAGTCGTTCAGGAGCACCACGCCGAACACGTGGTCGAGCGCGTTCTTCACTTCGATGCGCTGGCCGAGCCGGTTGCCGGGGCCGATCACGAAACCAAGCTCCGCTTCGTAGTCAAGCCTGCGGCTCGGGCCGAACGCCGGCGCCGCGGCGTCCGCGGCTTTGACCTGGCCGTGCGGACGCACGACCGGAGTGCCGGAGACGACGATCGAGGAAGCGCGGCCGTGATAGCCGATCGGCAGCCACTTGTAGTTCGGTAATAGCGGGTTGTCGGGGCGCAGCATGCGGCCCATGTTGGTTGCGTGATGGATGCCGGTGAAGAAATCGGTGTAGTCCGCGCTATGGACCGGCACGAAAAGCTGCGCCTGCTTCATCGGCAGCAGATGGCGCGCAAACCGTTTGTCTCTTTTTTTCTTGGAGAGTCCCCGGGAGAGGTGCGCGCGAAGCTTCTTCCACGCCGGCCGCCCCATCGCGGCGATGCCGTTCAGCGTCGAGCCGGTCTTGATGTCGAGCGCGGCGAGGTCGAGGATCTGGTCGCCGATGGCCACGCCGCCGCGCGGCGATTCTTTCGCGCCTTTTTTCTTGAAGACGCCGAAGGGCAGGTTGTGGATCGGAAAGTCGCAGCCGGGCTCGTTGGCCGACTCCACCCAGCTCTCGAGCGCCGCATCGTGCGTTTCGTCCGGTTGCATGTTCCTTACAGGAGCTCGATTGGGCGGAAGGAGTCTAGGCCAAGGCATCGCGCCGGCTGGGAAAGCCGCGCAATAATCACAGCAAAGTCACAGCTTGCCCACAGCTCTGTCAACAAAGATAGCGAACCAGCCCCGCGAACCACGCCGCTTTCCATTACCTTTGCGCGCTTCGCGGCCCACCCCCCGGTCGCGACAGCCCCGGTGTGCAGAGTCCTCCCCTGCCTCGGGGCTTATTTTTTGCGGAAGCCGTCCCAGACCTTGTCGTAGTCGCGCTGCAGCTCGGGCGCGCTCATCGCGAACGCGGTCGGCCGAAACACATAGCGCGACTCCCACATGAACGCCAGCGTGTTCTCGATTTTGTGCGGCGTGAGTTTTTCGCTGGTCGCCTTTTCGTAAGTGGATAGATCAGGCCCGTGCGCGCTCATGCAGTTGTGGATCGAGATCCCGCCCGGCAGAAAACCTTCCGCTTTCGCGTCGTACACGCCGTGCACGAGACCCATGAGCTCGCTCATCACGTTGCGATGAAACCACGGCGGGCGGAACGTGTCTTCGGCCACCGACCAGCGCGGCGGGAAGATGACGAAGTCGCAGTTCGCGACGCCTGGCTGCCCCGAAGGTGAAGTGAGCACGGTGAAGATCGACGGGTCGGCGTGGTCGAAGCTCACGGTGTTGATCGCCATGAAACGCGCGAGCTCGTACTTGTATGGCACGTAGTCGCCGTGCCAGGCGACTACGTCGAGCGGCGAGTGCGCAAACTCGCACGCCCATAGGCCGCCCATGAACTTCGCGACGACTTCGGACTTGCCTTTGTCTTCGTATGCGGCGATCGGCGCCTGAAAGTCCCGCGCCTGCGCGAGTCCCTGCGAGCCGATCGGGCCGAGCTCGGGAAGGCGAAACGACGCGCCGTAGTTCTCGCAAACGTAGCCGCGCACCGGCGCTTCGATCTCGACCTTGAATTTCATGCCGCGCGGCACCACGGCAACCTCGCCCGTTTTCACGTCGAGGCGACCGAGCTCCGTCTCAAGGTGGAGAGCGCCCTGCTGCGGCACGAACATGAGCTCGCCGTCCGCGTTCCAGAAA
>JAICPQ010000018.1 GCA_025929745.1 Burkholderiales bacterium
CAGCGCCATCGCGCGCTCGACGTGCTGCGCGCGCCGCGCGCGGAAGCTGCGGCGCGTGTGCAGGGCGATCTCGAGCGGCAGCAGCACGTTGTCGAGCGCATTGCGCCACGGTAGGAGATTGGAGTTCTGGAATGCCATGCCGACGGACTGAAGCGGCCCGCTAACCGGCCTGCCCTCGAAGGTGAGCGTGCCCGACGCCGGCGGATGCAGCCCGGAGATGAGCTTCATCAGCGAGCTCTTGCCGCAACCCGACGGGCCCACCACGGCGATGAATTCGCCGTGCGTGATTTCAAGTGAAACTTCGTCGATGGCGCGGACCGCGGCAGCGCCGCGCCCGTAGGCCATCGAGACTCGGTCGAGCCGGACCAAAAACTACTTCACGAGCCGCTGCTCGCGAGGCGGAAGGAATTGCGCGGTGAAGATATCGGCCGCCTTCGGCTTGTTCGTGTACTGGAAGGTAAGGCCGATCTGGTCGATCGAGCGCTCCAGGCGCTTCATGTCCACGGCGCCAAGGCCGTTCTTCTTCACGTCGGCTGTCACGAAGTTCTTCTCGAGCGAGAGCTTGAGGCGCTCGAGCTCCACTTCGCGCTTGGCGATGGGGTTCCTCTTCATGAGCGAGTCGATCGCGGCGTTCGGATTGGCCGCGGTGTCCTGGATGCCGCGGATCGTCGCCTTCACGAAGCCCGCCACGGCCTTCGGCGCGAAGCGGATGAAGTCCGGGTTCGCCATGATGACGTTGCCGTAGAGGTCCACCCCGTGGTCGCGCATGTGCAGCACCGTGATCTCGTCGGCCGGCACGTTGTTCGCGCGCAGGTTCATGTAAGAGGAGAACCAGAAACCGGTGATCGCGTCGACCTTGCCCTGCGCGAGCATCGGCTCGCGCACCGGGAAGCCGATGTTCTCGATCTTCACCCTCGAGGCGTCGATCTTGTTCGCCTGGACGAAGATCGGCCACTGCGCGTACGCGCCATCGGCCGCGGGTGCGCCGAGCACCTTGCCTTCGAGGTCCTTGGGCTTCGCGATGCCGTTCTTCTTCAGCGAGACGATGGAAAACGCCGGCGTGTCGTACACCATCATCACCGCCTTGACCGGCAGGTTGCGCGGGTTGTCGCGGTACTTGATGAGCGAATTGATGTCGGCGAAGCCCATCTCATAGGCGCCCGACGCCACGCGGTTGATGCCTTCGACCGAGCCCGCGCCAGGATCGATGCTGACGGCGAGACCCTCGGCCTTGTAGTAACCCTTGTCGATGGCAACGAAGAACGGCGCCGCCGGACCTTCGAAGCGCCAGTCGAGCGCGAAGCGCACCGCTGTTTCTTTCTGGGCGAAGGCCGCGGCGGAGAACGACGCCGCGACGACGAGCATGGCAAAGCGCATGGGGCTCCCCTCGAGAAAATCCGGATAAAGTCTACCGCACGATGCGCGCGACCATCGAGTTTTTGCTGAACGGCGAGCCCGTCTCGCTCGACGCGGCGCAGGGCACGCGCACGCTTCTCACGTGGCTGCGCGAGGAGCGGCGCCTGACCGGCACGAAGGAAGGCTGCGCCGAAGGCGACTGCGGCGCCTGCACGGTCGTGGTGGATGACCTGCCCGTGTGCAGCTGCGTCTATCCGCTCGGCTGCCTCGACGGCAAGGCGCTTACGACGGTGGAGGGGCTCGAAAACCATCCCGCGCAGCGCGCGATGGTCGAGTGCCACGGCTCTCAGTGCGGCTTCTGCACTCCGGGTTTCGTCATGGCGCTGTACGCGCATTACCAGAAGCCCTCCGCCTCGGTCGCCGACGCGATCGCGGGAAACCTATGCCGCTGCACCGGCTACGCGCCGATTCTGGAGGCCGGGCGTAGGATGTTCGAGTACCCGCACAAGACACAAGGCGCGGCGTCGCCGTCGCCGCGCGAAGGCGTCTCCCACCCCCGGTTCAGCGCACCGCGCACGCTCGCCGAGCTCGAGCGCGTGCTGCGCCCGGACGCCACCTTGCTCGCCGGCGGCACCGATCTGGGGCTTCTCATCACCAAGCAGCTGCGCGAGCTCGACAACGTCCTCTACCTCGGCAACGTGCACGAGCTGAAGCGCATCGAGGACACGGCCGACCACGTCGAGATCGGCGCCGCGGTCACTTACGCCGAGGCGCTGGTAGCGCTGGGCGCGCTGCACGCCGATATCGGCGAGCTCCTGCGCCGCCTCGGCGGCGCCCAGGTGCGCGCCTGCGGCACGATCGCCGGGAACATCGCGAACGGCTCGCCCATCGGCGATTCGATGCCATTCCTCATGGCGCTCGGCGCCACGGTCATCACCCAGCGTCGCGCCATCGCGCTGGATGTTTTCTACAACGGCTACCGGAAGAGCGTTCTCGAGCCCGGTGAGTACATCCGTGCGGTGCGAGTACCGAAGCTCGCCCGTGCCGCGCGTTTCGCGGTCTACAAGGTCTCGAAGCGCTTCGACCAGGACATCTCTGCGGTGTGCGCGGCTTTCCACGTCCACGAAGGCAAGGCGCGCTTCGCCTTCGGCGGCATGGCGGCGACACCGGCGCGCGCGCCCCGAGCCGAGGCTGCATTCGCGCAAGGCGCCGATGCGGCGTGCGCGGCGCTCGCCGCGGATTTCAGGCCGCTTTCCGACCATCGCGGCTCGGGCTGGTACCGCACGACGGTCGCACAAAACCTCCTGCGCAAGTTCGCCGCGGGCATCGGCCCGCGGGCGATATTCGAGCTGTGATCCGCGAACCCCTGCCGCACGACAGCGCCGCGCTGCACGTCTGCGGCGAAGCGCGTTACGTGGACGACCTGGCGGAGCCGCCGGGCACGCTGTTCGGCGCCGTCGGCCTCTCTACGGTTACGCACGCGAAGCTCGTATCGCTCGACCTCGAACCGGTGCGCCGCGCACCCGGGGTCGTCGTCGTGATCGCGGCCGCGGACATTCCGGGCAACAACAACATCGGGCCGGTGCTTCCCGACGAGCCGGTTTTCGTCTCTGGCACTGTGGAATTCCGCGGACAGCCGCTCTTCGCGGTCGCCGCGACGAGCGTCGAGCATGCGCGGCGCGCCGCGCACCTCGCTCGAGCGCAGTACGAGGAGCTCGAGCCGGTGCTTACGATCGAAAAAGCGCTCGAACGACGGCTCTTCGTCGTGCCTTCCGTCGAAGTGAAGCGCGGTAATCTGGCCGCCCGTTCGGCTCACACCCTGCGCGGAAACCTGCGCTGCGGCGGGCAGGAGCATTTCTATCTCGAAGGGCAGGTCGCGCTTGCGATCCCGGGTGAGCGCGAGGAAATGCTCGTCCATTCGTCGACGCAGCACCCGACCGAGGTCCAGCATCTGGTCGCCGCCGCGCTCGGCGTCGCCGACGCCAAGGTCACCGTTGAGCTGCGCCGCCTCGGCGGCGGGTTCGGCGGCAAGGAGACCCAAGCGGCGTTCTATGCCGTCGTGGCGGCGCTCCTTGCGCGCGCCACCGCTCGGCCGGTCAAGCTGCGCGCCGATCGCGACGACGACATGGTCGGCACTGGCAAACGGCACGACTTCCTTCATGACTACGCCGTCGGCTTCGACGACGACGGCCGCATCGAGACGCTGAACCTGATGCTCGCCTCGCGCTGCGGCATCTCCGCCGATCTGTCGGCGGCGGTGAACGACCGCGCGGTCTTCCACTGCGACAACGCGTACTTCCTGCCCAATGTGCGCATCACGTCGCATCGCTGCAAGACGAACACCGTGTCAAACACCGCGTTTCGCGGCTTCGGCGGCCCGCAGGGCATGTTCGCCGCGGAAGGCGTAATCGCCGCCATTGCGCGGCGCCTGGATCTCGATCCGCTCGATGTGCGAAAGCGAAACCTCTACGGCGATGCGCCGCGCAACGTGACGCCTTACGGCATGACGGTGGCGGACAACGTGCTGCCTGAACTCATCGACGATCTCGAACGGCGCTCCGATTACCGCGCGCGCCGCGCCGCGATCCGCACCTTCAACGCTTCCTCGGCGCTCTTCAGGAAAGGCATCGCGCTCACGCCGGTCAAGTTCGGCATCGCATTCACTACCGTGTCGATGAACCAGGCGGGCGCGCTCGTGCACATCTACACCGACGGCAGCGTGCACCTGAACCACGGCGGCACCGAAATGGGCCAGGGGCTCTTTGTCAAAGTGGCGCAGATGGTGGCCCAGGAACTGGAGATTCCGCTCGGGCAGGTGCACATCACCGCGACGTCGACCGCCAAGGTGCCGAACACTTCGCCAACGGCCGCCTCGAGCGGCACCGACATCAACGGCGAGGCGGCGCGCGCGGCGTGCCGCGTACTGAAGGAGCGCCTCGCGCCGTTCCGCGCCAGACTGCCGAACGCGAGCTTCGCGCAGATCGCGCGCGAAGCGTTCCTCGCGCGCGTGCCGCTTTCGGCGACGGGCTACTGGCGCACGCCCGACATCCACTTCGACCGCGAGCGCTTCCAGGGCGAGCCGTTTTACTACTTCGCTTACGGCGCCGCCGTATCGGAAGTGGTGGTCGACACGCTGACCGGCGAATGGCGCCTGCTGCGCGCCGACCTCCTGCAGGACGTCGGCCGCTCACTGAACCCGGCGATCGACCGCGGCCAGGTCGAAGGCGGCTTCATCCAGGGCATGGGCTGGCTGACGATGGAGGAGCTCGTCTGGGACGCGAACGGCGCGCTCGCCACGCATGCGCCGTCCACCTACAAGATCCCCGTCGCGAGCGATTGCCCGCCGCAGTTCAACGTCTGGCTATGGGAGCGCGGCGAGAACCAGCGCGACATCGCCTATCGCTCGAAGGCGGTCGGCGAGCCGCCGCTCATGCTCGCGCTCTCGGTCTTCCACGCGATCTACGACGCGGTCGGCTCGACCAGCACCTCGCGGGACCCCATCCCGCTCGATGCGCCCGCGACACCCGAGAACATCCTGAGGGCCCTATGTTCATTGAAGTCCTGATCGCCGAGACGCGCGGCTCATCCCCGCGCGAGGCGGGCACGCGCATGTGGGTGAGCGCCAGCGAAGTGCATGGAACCATCGGCGGCGGCAACTTGGAGTTCAACGCGGTCAGTATCGCGCGCGACATGCTCTCTTCCTCACGGCAGCTAAGCGAGCGCCGGTTCGCTCTCGGCGATTCGCTTGGCCAGTGTTGCGGCGGCAGCGTCACGCTTCGATTCAGGAGCGTGGCGAACCACGGCGCTGAGCCACCGCAATTCCACGTCGTGCTCTACGGCGCGGGCCATGTCGGCACCGAGGTGGCGCGCATCCTGGAGCGGCTGCCGTGCCGGCTCACGTGGTTCGATTCCCGTCACGAGCTGGCGCAGCCTGGGGTGCTGATCGAGGAAGAGCCGGCCTGGATGGTGGATCAAGCGCCGCGCGATGCGTTCCATCTCGTGATGACGCACAGCCACCCGCTCGACCTGGAGATCGTCGAGCGCGTGCTGCGCCGCGGCGACTTCTCCTTTCTCGGCTTGATCGGCTCGGAGACCAAGGCCGCGAAGTTCCGGGCTCGGCTACGCGCACGAGGGCTGGATGCGTCCGCGCTCGTCTGCCCCGTCGGCCTTTTCAAGGCCGGCAAGCATCCCGCCGAGGTGGCTGTATCAGCGGTGGCGCAGATCCTGGCGCGGCGCGCGCACGTGCCAGTCGGTCGCGCGCTGGAAAGCGTGCCCGGCGCTTAGCGCCGTCGCCTCATCGAACGGCGGCGCGATGAGCTGCATGCCGATCGGCATGCCGTCGCGCGTGAAACCGGCATTGGCCACGACCACCGGAAGGCCAAGGTAGCTGATCGGCCGCGTAAGCCGCACGAAGCGGCCGAGCATCTGCGCCGCCGCCTCGCCCGTCGAAACATCGGTCTCGGCGATCGTCGGCGTCTGGAAGGACACGACCGGTCCGTGCACGAGGTCCACCTTGGAGAATATGGCTTTGCAAAATGCCGCGATCGCCGGGCCGCGCGCCTGCATGGCCTTCACGTAGTCGAGCGCGAGCACCGGCCGCCCCTTCTCCAGCCTCTCGCGCACCTGCGGCGAATAATCCTGCGGCCGGGTGCGGAACCACTCGTCGTGGAACGGATTCGCCTCGGCGGCGTGCACCACCGCCCCCGCGGCCGTCCATAGCGAGAGGTCGGGCAGATCGATATCGGTCACCGTGGCGCCGAGGCGACGAAACACTTCAAGCGAGGCGTCCATCGCGGCTGCGATCTCACTGTCGCAGCCATCGTAGAAAAGTTGCCGCGGTCGACCGATGCGTAAGCCCTTGACGGACTTCAACGGAAAAGCGCGCTGTGCGATGACTTCAAGGATGAGCGCGGCGTCTCCGACCGTGCGCGTGAGCGGCCCGACGGTGTCCAGCGTCGGGCAGAGCGGCAGGATGTTCTCGACGGAAACCAAGCCGTGCGTAGGGCGCACGCCCGAGATGCCGCAAAACGCCGCTGGCAGGCGCACCGAACCGCCGGTATCGGAACCGAGCGCCGCGAAGTTCGCGCGCGCCGCTACCGACGCGCCCGACCCGGACGACGAGCCGCCGGTGATTCGCTCGGTGTTCCAGGGGTTGCGGCAATGGCCGTAGTGCCAGTTATGGCCGGTCGGACCCATGGCGAACTCAGCCATGTTGAGCACACCGAACTGGATTGCGCCGGCGGCGTCGAGCAGCTCCAGGACCTTCGCGGTTCCCGGTGCCGGCGTCTCGCGCATGATCTTGGAGCCGCAGGTCGAGACCACGCCGCGACGGTAGTACATGTCCTTGTGCGCCATCGGCACGCCGTGCAAGGGGCCGCGCACGTAGCCGCGCGCAATTTCCTTATCGCCGAGGTGCGCGGCAGCGAGGGCCGAGTCGTCGTCGATGCGCAGGAAACAGTTGAGCTTCGGCTGCACTGCATGCGCGCGCTCGAGCGTCGCTTCCGTGGCGGCGACGCACGTCGCGTGCCGCTCGCGGATCGCCGCGGCGAGCTCCACGCAGGAAAGACTGGTCAGGGATTCCATCGCTCGAGCAATACCCGCTCCTCGTTCGTCAGGCCGGTGATATTGCCCGGCGGCATGAGGCGTGCGCGTACGGTTTCGCGAATGTGCGACGCCTGTCCGCGAATGCGTTCGTCGGTATCGAGCTTCACGCCCTTCGGCGCTTCGGCCAGGCCCGGAAGCGTCGGTTTCTCGGCGTGACAATTCAAGCAGCGCTGCCCGACGATGCGCTTCACGTCCTCCAGCTTGACCGGTTCCAGGTTCGCCTGCGGCCCCGGAACCAGCGCGACGATGACCACGCCGACGAGCAGCAAGCCGGCCACGAGCGTCCACGCGGGCGCCGCGCCCTTGTGCCGGCCAACGAACCAGAGGCGCACGAGCGCCCCGGCGAGCGCCATGGCGATCAGCACGAGCCAGTTCCACGCGTGCCCGAAGGTCGTGGCGTGATGGTTCGAGATCATGGTGAAGATGACAGGCAGCGTGAAGTACGTGTTGTGCACGCTGCGCTGCTTGCCGGCGAGCGCATACTTCGCGTCCGGCTCGCGCCCTTCCTGCTTCGCGCGCACGAGCTCGCGCTGGCCAGGGATGATGATATGCGCGACGTTCCCCGCCATGATCGTGCCGAGGATCGCGCCGAAGTGGATGAACGCGCCGCGCCCGCTGAATAGCTGCGCGAGCGCCCAGGCCACGAGCGCAAAGAAAACCAGGATCGCGAGCGCGAGCCCCGCGTCGCTATTCCGAAGCGGGGAGCGGCAAAGGCCTTCGTAAACGGCGAGCCCGGCGACCAGGCTTGCGAGCCCGATGCCGATGGCGCCGCCCTGCGATAGCGGCATGACTTCGGCGTCGATGAGGAACACCTCGGCGTTTGCGTAGTACACGAGCACGAGCAGCGCGAAGCCGGTGATCCACGTCCAGTACGCCTCCCACTTGAACCAGTGCAGCGTCGCGGGCAGCTTCTCCGGCGCTAGCCGGTATTTCTGCGCCCTGTAGAACCCGCCGCCGTGGATCGCGTACAGCTCGCCCGCGAACTGCGGATCGGACGCCTTCTCGAGGTGGTTATCGAGCCAGATGAAATAGAACGACGCCCCGATCCAGGCCATGCCGACCACGACATGCGCCCAGCGCGCGAGCAGCGTCAGCCAGTCGAGCAAGTACGCTTCTACGCGCCACCTCTAAAGCATGAATAGCCCCAAGGTGTGCACTTGAAGGGAAGGTGGTAGTGCTGCGCCGGATCCGAAATTCCGAAGCGATAGGTCACGACATCGAGAAATGGCGGCGACGGCAGCGCGACCTGCTGTGAACGGTACCATCCTGCGACATGAAAGATGGCTTCGTACATCCCCTTCTTGGCCATCCCTTCAAGCTCCAAGAGGCCCTTGCTAGAGGTCTCAGCGGCCGCGATGCGCGTTCCGTCGTAGATGAGTTCGACGCGCATTCCGGCCGCTACGACGCCGCGGGAAACATCGACCACATGAATAGAAATCCCCGGCATTCGGTTTAGTTGAGCTTGGCGCCGGAGTCCTTCACCGGCTGGTACCATTCCTTAACCTGATTGGCAACGAACGCGGTGAACTCCTCGGGCGACATGTCGCGGCCCTGGACGCCGAGCTCGGTGAGGCGCTGCTGCACGGTGGGATTGGCGATCGACTTCTTCATCGCCGCGTGCAGGCGCTCGACGATCGGACGCGGCAGCCCGGCCGGGCCGGAGATGCCGAGGAAGTTCTCCGCGACGAGCTTCTTTTGGCCGAGCTCGGCGACGCTCGGCACGGCCGGCGCCATCGGCGCGCGCGCGGGCGAGGTCACGGCGAGCGCGCGCAGCTTGCCGTCCTTCATGAACGGCACGTTCTGCGGCAGGGTATCGATGGCGAGCTTGATCGTGCCGGAGAGAAGATCGTTGTGCATCGGCGCCGAGCCCTTGTAGCCGACATGCTCCATCTGCAACCCCTGATCTTTCTTCAGCGTTTCGCCGACGATATGGCCGATCGAGCCGATGCCGCCCGAGCCGTACGCCACGGGGTTCGGCTGCTGCTTGATCCAGCCGACGAGCTCGCGCAGGTTGGCGGCGGGCACTGACGGATGGACCACGAACACATTCGCGACCGAGCCGATGTAGGCGACATGCGTGAAGCCCGCCACCGGGTCGTAGCGCGGCTGGTCCTGCATCGCCGGCGAGATGCTGATCGGCGCGCTGTTCGAGAGGAGCAGCGTGTAGCCGTCGGGCGCCGCGCGCGCCGCCTCCAGCGCGCCGATGGTGCCGCCGGCACCCGGCTTGTTGTCGACGATGACCGACTGGCCGAGCTCGTTCTGCAACGGCGCGCCGAGGAGGCGCGCGACGATGTCGGAGGAACCGCCGGGCGAGAACGTGACGATCACGCGCACCGGCTTGGTCGGCCAGGCCTGCGCCCATGCTGTCGTGATGGAAAGAACCGCGGTGCAAGCGAGTAGGAGCAATCGCATCAGCTTCCCCTGTAGGTGGTGTAACTCCATGGCGAGCAGAGAAGCGGCACGTGATAGTGCGCGCTCGCATCGTTGATCACGAAGCGGATCGGCACGAGGTCGAGGAAGCCGGTACCCTGGAAGTAAGCCCCGACGTTGAAGACGAGCTGGTAGGTCGCGGCGCGAAAGTCTTCTCCTTCGAGGAGCGGCGCGTCGGTGCGACCGTCGGCGTTGGTTTTGAGCGCCTTGAGGCTCTTCCACTGCGCTCCCTGGAGGATGAACAATTCCAGCGCCATCGCGGCTCCCGGTTTGCCATTTGCCGTGTCGAGGACGTGCGTGGTGAGCCTACCCATCGACGATTCTCTCCAGGCGCGCGCGCGTGATGTGGCCGATCTGCTCCATCGCGTTGGCGAGCTCGGTCGAGCGATCGTTATGGAGCCGCCGCTTCATCTCGGCGAGCACGCTCTCGCGCTTCGCATGCAGGCGCAGCGCGACGATGCAGGGGAATCCGAACTTGTCCTGGTAGCTGCGGTTGAGCTCGGCCATTTCGGCGAGCTCGGCCTTCGAAAGCGCGCTGAAGCCCAGGCGCGCCTGCTCGGCGGAGGAGTGAGGCGTGAGCGTTTCGCTGCCGGCGAGCTCCGGATGCGCGCGCGCGAGGCGCAGCTTGTCGTCTTCCGTTGCAATGGCGTCGAGCATCGCGCGGTGCAGCTCCTCCACGGTACGGAACGGACGTTTGTGCCAGGCGCGCTCCGCGATCCACGGCGAATGCTCGAACACACCGCCGAGCCGCGCGACGAACTCGGGTTCTGCGAGCGAGTTCACCTCGTCGAGCGCCACGCACCCTAGTGTACACTCGGCCGCATGCTCGACCCGGGGCGCATCATGCAGCGCTGCGACGCGCTCGCGCGGCATTCCGAGCTTCCCGGCGGACTCACCCGAGTTTTTCTTTCGCGCGAAGCGCGTGCCGCGACCGACCTGGTGCTTGGCTGGATGCGCGAAGCCGGCATGGAGGCGAAGCTCGACGCGATCGGCAACGCTCAAGCGCGCTATGAAGGCGCACGCGCCGGCCTGCCGTGCCTCATGATGGGCTCGCATCTCGATACCGTGCGCGATGCCGGCAAGTACGACGGCATGCTGGGTGTGATCACGGCGATCGAGTGCGTGCAGGCGCTGAATGCCGCTGGAAAACGTCTTCCCTTCGCCATCGAGATCGTCGGCTTTGGCGACGAAGAGGGCGTGCGCTTCGGCACCACGCTCCTCGGTAGCCGCGCGGTCGCCGGCATTTTCGACCAAGGTACGTTGCACGCCAAAGACGCTTCCGGCAAGTCGATGCGCGAAGCGCTCGTGGAGTTCGGGCTCGATCCGAACCGGATATCCGCGCTCGCGCGAAAAAAGCAAGACGTCGTCGCGTACGCGGAGCTCCATATCGAGCAGGGACCGGTGCTCGAGGCCGAGGGCCTCGCCGTGGGCGTGGTGACCGCGATCAACGGTTTCTCCCGACTCCGCGCGACCTTGCGCGGCGTCGCGGGACATGCCGGCACCGTGCCCATGAAGCTGCGCCGCGATGCGCTGACCGCAGCCGCGGAGTGCGTGCTCGCGGTCGAGCGCATCGCGAAGGGCCATCCCGACGTTGTCGGGACGGTCGGTCGCATCGAAGTGAAGCCCGGCGCCATCAACGTCATACCGGGCGAAGTCGGCTTTACCGTCGATGTTCGCGCGCCTCAAGACGAGCTGCGAACCCGCTCGGTCGCCTCGATCCGCGCGGAGATCGAGAGCGTGTGCAAAAAGCGCGACGTGCGCGGCGAGATCGAGACGCTCCAGGAATTCGGCTCCACTGCGTGTTCGCCGTGGCTCATGGACCAGATGGAAAACGCCGTGAAGCGGCAGGGCTTGCCGGTGCGTCGCCTGCCCTCCGGCGCGGGGCACGACGGCATGGCGCTCAGGGCTATCACCGACATCTGCATGCTCTTCGTGCGCTGCAAGGGCGGCATCAGCCACAGCCCGCTCGAGTCGATCACCGAGGCCGATGCGGCCGCGGGCGCGAAAGTTCTTTTCGACTTCATTGAACACTTCCGACTACCCGCGTGACCTTGCCGGCTACGGGCCGAAGCGGCCGAAGCCGAAGTGGCCGGGCAGCGCGCGCGTCGCGCTGCAGTTCGTACTCAACTACGAGGAAGGCGGCGAGAACTCGGTCTTGCACGGCGACAAGGCGTCCGAGGCGTTTCTTTCGGAGATCGTCGGCGCGCAGCCGCTCGAGGGCGTGCGCCACATGTCGATGGAATCGATCTACGAATACGGCTCGCGCGTCGGCGTCTGGCGCCTGCTCGACCTCTTCGCGCGCTATGAAATGCCGTTCACGGTGTTCGGCGTGGCGATGGCGATGGAGCGCAATCCCGCGGTGGTCGAGGCTTTCCTCAAGGCCGAGCACGAGATCGCGAGCCATGGCTGGCGCTGGATCAACTACCAATATGTGCCGCCCGAGGTCGAGCGCGAGCACATGCAGCGCGCGATCGAGATCCAGCGCCGGCTCACCGGCGCGCGCCCGCTCGGCTGGTACACGGGGCGCACTAGCCCCAATACGCGCCGTCTCGTCGTCGAGGACGGCGGCTTCGTCTACGACGCGGACGATTACAACGACGACGTGCCGTGGTACGACACGCGCTACGGAAAAGCACAGCTCGTCGTCCCCTACACGCTCGATGCGAACGACATGCGCTTCGCGACCGCGCAGGGATTCAATTCCGGGGAGGATTTCTTCCACTATCTGAAGGACGCCTTCGACGTGCTCTACGCGGAAGAGGGCCGCATGATGTCGGTGGGACTGCACTGCCGGCTCGTCGGGCGCCCGGGCCGCCTCGCATCGCTCGAGCGCTTCCTCAAGTACGTGAGGGGAAAGAAGGCATGGGTCGCCCGGCGTATCGACATCGCTCGCTTCTGGCTGAAGAACTATCCGCATGGTGGATGACCTGAATCCCGCGCCGCGGCTCCTGATGGGGCCGGGCCCGATCAACGCCGATCCGCGCGTGTTGCGCGCGATGAGCGCGCAGCTGCTCGGCCAGTTCGACCCGCAGTTCCGCGGGTACATGCGCGAAGTGTCGGAGCTCTACCGCGGTGTCTTCCAGACCAAGAATCGCCGGACGCTTCTGGTCGACGGCACCGCGCGCGCGGCGATCGAGGCCGCGCTCGCCTCGCTCATCGAGCCCGGCGATCGCGTGCTCGTGCCGATCTTCGGGCGCTTCGGCCACCTCAAGGCCGAGATCGCGCGCCGCTGCGGCGGCGAGGTCGTTGCGCTCGAGCGCGAGTGGGGCAGCGTGTTTGCCGAGGAAGAGCTCGAGAAGGCCGTCCGCCAGCACAAGCCCAGACTCGTGGCCGTATCGCACGGCGATACCTCCACCACCATGGCGCAGCCGCTTACCGAGCTCGCCACGATTTGCCGCGCTCACGACGCGCTTCTTTATGTCGACGCCACCGCCACCCTCGGCGGCGTGGACCTCCCCGTGGATTCTTGGAATCTCGACGTGGTCAGCGCTGGCTTGCAAAAATGCCTCGGCGGCCCCTCGGGCAGCGCGCCGCTCACGCTGAACGGGCGCGCTGAGAAGCGCGTCTTGCGCCGGCGGCATACCGAGCAGGGATTGCGGACCAAGGACGACCCGCAAGGAGATGGGCCGATCATCCGGTCGAATTACTTCGACCTCGCGATGATCATGGACTACTGGTCCGAAAGAGCGCTCAACCACCACACCGAAGCCACGAGCATGCTCTACGCCGCGCGCGAGTGCGCCCGCATCCTGCTGCAGGAAGGCTTGGCGAAGTCGTTCGCGCGCCACGCGCTCGCGTCCAAAGCCCTGACCGCTGGATTGAGCGCGATGGGTCTTGGCCTCTTTGGCGACCAGAAATACAAGATGCCGAACGTGACTGGCGTCTACGTACCCGAAGGCGTGAACGCCGACCGCGTGCGGCGCGCCATGCTCGAGCACTTCAATATCGAGATCGGCACCTCCTTCGGACCATTGCACGGCCGGATTTGGCGCATCGGCACCATGGGCTACAACGCTCGCCAGGACGCGGTGCTGACGACGCTGGCGGCGCTAGAGGCGGTACTTTCACAGGAAAAGCACAAGGTGCCGCGCGGCGCGGCCGTCGATGCCGCACTATCGGTTTACCGCTGAGGTCGTCGGACGCGCGGCGCGCGAAGCGTTGAGCGCCGGCGAAGGAGAAGTGTGCGCGGTGTTCCGGCGCAGTTTCTACCTACGGCTCGGCGGGCGCTATGCGTGCATCGGCGAGCACTCGCTCGGGCGCGGGCCGCTCAATGCGCTCGTCAAGGATTTCCACGAGCCCTTGATCGGCGACACTGCTGCCATTTCGCTCGAAGGCGCACTGCTTTGGGAGCCAAAGCCTTTTCGCGGCGAAGCGCGGCCGCAACTGGACGCCTTGCGCACGTGCCTCGATGGACATGTGCCGCAGGAGGGGCTGGGGTGCACCATCCTCGGTGTGCATAACGCGCTCAGCGTGCACGCCCAACCGGCGCTCGAGGCAGTCGACCGCTGGCTCGCCGGCAACGCGCTAGCGGCGGAAGCCACGCAGCTTGTCGGTCTCGGCCCCGGGCTCACGCCGTCCGGAGACGATTATCTCGGGGGCGTATTGGTGGGGTTGCGCTGGCTTGGACGCAGCGCCCACGCCGAGTCGCTCTGGCGCTGGCTTGCGCCCCGCCTGCCGGGGCGCACCAGCCCGATCAGCGCCGCGCATCTCGCCGCCGCGGCCGCAGGCGAGGCTCACGAAGCGCTGCACGAGGTGCTGGAGAACCTGTCAGCCTGGCATGCGCCCGATCTGCACCCCAGCCTTGCGCGTCTTGACGACGTCGGCCACACCTCCGGCTGGGACGCGCTCGCGGGGATCGTCGCGGTGGCACGGATCGCTCAGTGAACGAGCGCCGCGGCCCACTCGGCGGCGTGCGCATTCGAGGGCGCGACAGCCACTCCCGCGTCCCGTAAGCGCGCCACCTGCAGCGCTCGGCTTTGCGGGTCGTCGTCGGTCCCGGTCACCGAAGCGACCACCGGCTTGCTGAGCTTGGTCTTGAGCAGCACGCCCGCCGGATCGCGGTGCGAGCCGAAGCCCAGGACGACGTCGACGAGCAGGGCGCCGACCGAACGATCGACCATGGCGCGCGCAACGTGTTCATTGCGCAGTTCCGGATCGATCATCGGATGCGGGCGGCCGCGTGTGTACTGATCGTTTCCAAGGTCGACGAAGCGGTGACCGCTCAAGCCCAGCCGGCCGAAGATGATTTCGGCTTCGCTGCACAGCGTGCCGCCGCAATAGAGGCCCACCACGCGGCCTTTCACCTTATCCACCTTCGGCGGCTCTGCGCTGACCGTTCTGCGGGTGGCCATCTCGGCCGCGTCGCGCAACGAGGCCGCCAGTCCGGGTCGATCGAATCCGAGAAAGCAGACGACGCTGCGCTTCGCGGAGCGCGAAAGGCGGGCCAGTACCTCGTCGGCGACGGCAGGAGCGGGCGGCTTGGAAATGAGAACGATCGTCCGGGTCGCAGCATCTGCCTCGAGCGCATCGATTGCCGCAAGCGTCCCGAGGGCCCCTACGCGCTCGTCGAGGTCGCGCCCGCCGACGCCGATACCGTGCGACACGCCGCCGCCCAGCCTCGCGATCAGGCACGACACCTCCTGTAGGCCCGTGCCGGAAGCGGACACGATGCCGATGTCACCGCGCGGCACGGCGTTCGCGAACGCGACCGGCGTGCCCGCAATGAGCGCGGTGCCGCAATCCGGCCCCATGAGAAGAAGCCCCTTCTCGCGCGCCGTGACTTTCAACGCGCGCTCTTCTTCAAGCGGCACGCCGGATGAGAAAACGAGCGCGTTCAGTCCCGCGGCAAGCGCCTTGCGCGCTTCATGCGCGGCGAATTCGCCCGGCACGGAGATGACCGCGAGGTTGGCGTGCGACAGTGCATCCAGAGCGCCGCGCAAGCTTCGCGCATGCGCCAAAGCGGACCGTCCTTTTGCGGCCGGGCTTTGGAAAGCGTCGGCAAGCGCGGCGCGCGCTGCGCCCTCGTCCCTGGCGCGCACGGCCATAACGATGTCATTTGCGCCGGCCGCTTCGCCTTCGGCGTCGAGCAGCCCAGCGTCGCGCAGGAGCGCCTTGTTCGAAGGCGTTCCAATCATGAGTGCCGCGTCCTCGATCCCGGGCAGGGAGACTAGACGGCGCGACAGCTGCATGAGCGCCACGGAATCGAGGTAGCGCCCGCGTTCGACGCGGTTAACGATGGCCGAGGGCACGAAGCGCCTTCTCGAAGCAGGCGAGCGGCGCGCGCGACACGCCGGCGCCGACCTGGCCGACGCCCGCGCGGCGGTGCGCGATGCCGGTGTTGATCGCCGGCGCGATGCCGGTCTCGACCACGAGACGCGCATCGATACCGACCGGCGCGCCGGCGAATTCGAGGGCCGGGATCTTCCACTGTGGATGGCGCGCGAGCGCGATCTCGCTCATCCGGCGCGTGGTCGCCACCGCGTCGGAGAAGCCGCCGGCGCCAACGAACCCGGCGACCGCGGGCGCCGCGGCCATCGAGAAGGCCCCCAGGCCGATCGTCTCGAGGATGGCGGAATCGCCAATGTCCGGGTTCGCATCCGCGGCGCTGAAGCCGGCAAAGTACAGCCCCTGCGGCATCTCGACCGGCGCCACGAACCATTCTTCACCGCAGCCCGAGACGCGGATGCCGAAGTCGCTGCC
>JAICPQ010000025.1 GCA_025929745.1 Burkholderiales bacterium
GGGCCACCCGCACCGGCGTGCGAGCCCCCCGCACCACCGGCGCCGATCCTCGGCTGGACCTGCGCTGACGATCCTCCATCGTTACCGGCGCAGATCGACGGATTGCGACCTGGACCCTGATGGAGATCTTCGCGCCCGAGGCGCTCGTCCCGCCACAACTCGTCGGCATGGCGTTCTCGTTCCTCGGAATGGTCGTCGGGTCGCTCTACGGACGTCAGATGCCGCACACGCATGCGGCGCATCCCGGAGGACGCTAGCCCGGCTCCAGCGCGCGCCTCGCGGCTGGCGCGCACCCTGTTTTTCGTCTATGTGCTGCTCGTCGCGTACGCATCGCTCTATCCGTTCTCGGGCTGGCGCGACGTCGGGCTTTCTCCGCTCGCTTTTCTGAACGGCCCCTGGCCGCGCTACGTCACGGCGTTCGACATCACGGTGAATGTGGCCGGCTACCTGCCGTTTGGGCTACTCGCAGTGCTCGCGATTTATCCGCGCCTCGCGCCGACCGCGGCCGCGCTGCTCGCCGTGGCCGCGGCCGCGGCGCTTTCGCTGCTGCTGGAGGCGGCGCAGAGCTACCTGCCTGCGCGCGTGCCGACCAATCTGGATGTGCTTTGCAACATCGGCGGTGCGGCGCTCGGCGCGGCGCTTGCCCAGCATTTCGCGGTCCTCATCGGGGGCGGTCCCCTTTCTCGTCAGCGCGCGGCGGCGCTCCTTGCCGGGCCGGACGTGGACTTCGGGCTCGTCGTCCTTGGGCTTTGGTTTTTCATCCAGCTGAACCCGGCGGTGCTTCTTTTTGGCTCGGGCGATCTGCGCGATCTTCTCGCGCCCTTCGACGGGCGCGCGCGGCGACCGGAGTTTTTCATCGTCATCGAGGCGGCCACCACGGCGGCGAATCTCATTGCGGTCGCGCTCATTCTCTCGGCGCTGGTGGCGCCCGGACGCCCGGTGCGCGCGATGATCATGCTCATGATGCTTGCCGCGCTCAGCGTGAAGACCGCCGCGGTTGCGATCCTGATGCGCGCCGAGAACGTCTTCACTTGGCTTACGCACGGCGCGCAGATAGGGCTTGCCGTCGGTATCGCCGGCGCGCTCGCCGCGGTGGCGCTGCCGCGCACGGCGCGCCTCGTGCTGGCCGCGGTGCTCCTGATGGCGGCGACCGTGCTCGTGAACCTCGCGCCGCCCAATCCGTACCTCGCCGATTCGTTGAAAGTATGGCAGCAAGGTCACTTTCTCAACTTCAACGGGCTCACGCGATTGGTGAGCGCGCTGTGGCCATTCATCGCCCTCGGCTACCTGATGGTCCTAGCGTCGCGACGGTTAAAATAGCGCATGTCGTACTACGCAAAGCACGTGTTTTTCTGCTGCAACCAGCGCGACGGCAGCGATCGTCCCTCGTGCAACACGAAGGGCGCCACGCAGGCGCGCGATTACGCGAAGGCGCGCATCAAGGCGCTCGGCCTCGCCGGCGAAGGGAAGATCCGCATCAACCAGTCCGGTTGCCTCGACCGCTGTGAAGACGGGCCGTGCATCGTGGTTTATCCCGATGGCGTCTGGTACACATACGTGGATCAGGCCGATATCGACGAGATCATCGAGGAGCACCTGCAGAACGGGCGCATCGTAGAACGCCTGCGGATGTAGATGCGCCCCAGTACCCGGCGCGAGTTCATCGTCGGCCCCGCCGGCCGCATCGAATGCGCGGTTGATCAGCCGCAGGCAGCGCGGCGCGGCATCGCGCTCATCGCGCACCCGCACCCCCTCTTCGGCGGCACGCTCGACAACAAGGTGGTGCAGACATTGGCGCGCGCCTTCGTCGAGCTCGGCTACGAGACCTGGCGTCCGAACTTCCGGGGCGTGGGCGAAACGGAGGGCGTGCACGATGAAGGCGGCGGCGAGCTCGAGGATCTCCACGCCGTCGCCAAAGCGCTCGCGCCGGAAAGCCTGATCCTCGCGGGCTTCTCGTTCGGCGCGTCGCTGCAGGCGCGCCTCGCGCAGCGCGTGAAGGCCGATTGGCTCGTGCTCGTCGGCATCGGCATCACACGGCTCGAGGCGCCGCCGGTCCCCGAAGGAAGCCTGGTCATCCACGGCGAGAACGACGATACGGTGCCGCTTGCCGCGGTGCTTGACTGGGCCCGGCCGCAGGATCTGCCCGTCGTCGTGGTTCCGGGCGCCGAGCACTTCTTCCACCGCAAGCTGCACATCCTGAAACGCATCGTCCAGGCGAGCTGGAAATGAGCGCGCTCGCGGTGCGCGGGCTGCGCAAATCCTACGGCACGGCCGAAGTGGTCGGCGGCGTGGACCTGGAGGTGGCGCCCGGCGAATGCTTCGGCCTGCTCGGCCCGAACGGCGCCGGCAAGACTACGACGCTGAAGCTCTGTCTTGGGCTGATCGAGCCTGACGCCGGGGCGATCGAACTCCTCGGCGAACCGGTGCCCAGGCGCGCGCGCGAGGCGCGCCGGCGCGTCGGCGTGGTGCCGCAGTTCGACAATCTCGATCCCGACTTCAGCGTCGAGGAAAACCTGATCGTCTATGGACGCTATTTCGGCATCGCTCCGCAGGACATCGCGGGCCGCATCCCGCAGCTCTTGGATTTCGCTGGCCTCGTCGGGCGCGAGGACGCCAAGATCATGACGCTCTCGGGCGGCATGAAGCGCCGCCTGACGCTCGCGCGCGCGCTCGTCAACGATCCGCAGCTCGTCTTCATGGACGAACCGACCACCGGTCTCGACCCGCAGGCCCGACACCTGATCTGGGAGCGGCTGCGGCGCCTTACCCAGGAGGGCAAGACGCTCGTCCTCACCACGCATTTCATGGAAGAAGCCGAGCGGCTCTGCCATCGCCTCGCCATCATGGACCGCGGCCGCGTGATCGCCGAAGGCTCGCCGCGCGCGCTCATTGCCGAGCACATAGAGCCGCAGGTCCTCGAAGTGCACGGCCCGGGTTACGAGAGCTGGATGGAGCGCGCGCACACGCTCGCGCCGCGGGTCGAGCGCGTGGGCGACACGGTCTACTGCTACGGCGAGGACATAGAGCCTGCGCTGAAGACAGTGAGCGGCGAGCTGAGCTACCTGCATCGCGCGGCAAGCCTCGAGGACGTGTTCCTCAAGCTTACCGGCCGTGACCTGCGCGACTGAGCCATGCGTTGGTTCTCGGTCTGGCGCCGCAATTTCCTGGTCTGGCGCAAGCTCATCGCCGCGGCGGTGCTTTCCAACCTCGCCGACCCGCTCATCATGCTGTTCGGTCTGGGTTACGGCCTCGGCGCGCTGCTGCCTTCCGTGGAGGGCATGTCGTATATCGCGTTCTTCGCCGCAGGCCAGCTTTGCACCGCGACGATGTTCACCGCGTCGTTCGAGTCGATGTTCTCGGGTTTCGCGCGCATGCAGGGGCAGAAGACGTGGGACGCGATCCTCTATGCGCCGCTCACCATCGACGACATCGTCGCCGGGGAGATCGTATGGGCGGCGAGCAAAGCCTGGCTCACGGGCTCGACGATTCTCGGCGTGGCCGCCGTGTTCGGCCTCGCCACTTCACCGTGGGTGCTGCTCGCGCTTCCCGCGGCCTTCCTGGTGGGTCTTGCCTTCTCCGGCCTGGGCCTGGTGATGTGCGTCCTCGCCCGCGGCTGGGACTTCTTCAGCTATTACATGACGCTCGTCATGACGCCAATGATGATGATCTCGGGGGTTTTCTTTCCGGCCGACCAGCTGCCCGCGCCCCTGGTAGCAATCGCGAAGGCGCTGCCGCTTTACCATGGCGTGCAGATCGTGCGACCGCTCATCGCCGGTGCTCCGCCCGCCGACCTGTGGCTGCATGTCGCCGTTCTTCTCGCGTATGCTGCCGCCGGCTACGCTGCCGCGATCCATTTCGCGCGGCGCCGCTTCGCCTCCTGACCATGCTCTGGGTGAAGTCCTTTCACATCATCTTCATGGTGACCTGGTTCGCGGGGCTGTTCTATCTGCCGCGCCTCTTCGTCTATCACGCCGCCGCGCAGGACCGCATCTCACTCCACCGCTTCAAGGTCATGGAGCGGCGCCTTTTCTGGGGCATCATGACGCCGGGCGCCGTGCTGACCATCCTCTTCGGCGTCTGGCTCTGGCTCGGTTGGTTCCGCGGCGCCACGGGATGGCTGCACGCCAAGATCGCGCTCGTCGCGGTCCTCGCGGCTTACCACGTGTGGTGCTGGCGGCTCGTCAAGGCCTTCGCCGCCGAGCGAAACACGAAAAGCGAGCGCTGGTATCGCTGGTTCAACGAATTCCCGACGCTCGTGCTCGTCGCGACGGTGCTCCTCGTTGTCTTCAAGCCCTTCTAGCGCGTTCTTCGCCACCGCGCCGCGCGGCCTGGAACCGCTTCTTGCGCAGGAACTCACCGCGCTCGGCGCGCGCGAGGCCCAGGTCGTGCCGGGCGGCGTTGCCTTCATGGGCACGTGGGAAGCGTGCTACAGCGTCAATCTCTGGTCGCGCGTCGCGTCGCGCGTGCTCTGGAAAATCGCTGATTTTTCCTACGGCAGCGAGGACGACGTCTACGACGCGGTCAAGCGCATCGATTGGCCGCGCTATTTCCGCGTCGAGCGCACGCTGCGGGTGAATGTCACGGCGCAAAAGAGCCCGCTTCGCAGCCTCGAGTTCGCGACGCTGCGCGTGAAGGACGCGGTGTGCGACCGCTTCCGCGATGCGCTCGGCAAGCGCCCCGACGTGGAGCGCGCCAGTCCCGACGTGCGCGTGCACGTTTTCCTGGAGACGGAGCGCGCGACGCTCTACCTGGACACCTCCGGCGAGCCTCTCTTCAAGCGCGGCTGGCGCGCGGGCCAGGGTGAAGCGCCGCTGCGCGAAAATCTCGCCGCGGGCATCATCATGCTCACCGGCTGGCGGCCGGGCGAGCCGCTGCTCGATCCGATGTGCGGCGGCGCCACGCTTCTCGTCGAGGCCGCGGCCATGGCGCGCGGCAGGCCGCCGGGCGCGAAACGCGGCTTCGGCTTCGAAAAGCTCACCGCGTTCGACGCGAAGACCTGGGAAGCGGTGAAGGCGCAAAGGGTCGAGCCGCAGGAGTGCCAGCTCTATGGAAGCGACACCGATCTCGAGGCGCTGAAGGCCGCGCGGCGCAACCTTGCCGCCGCCGGCGTCGAGCGCTGGGTGAGGCTCGAGCAGGCCGACATCCTTGAGCGAGCGGCGCCGGCAGCGGCCGGCGTGATGGTGATGAACCCGCCTTACGGCGAGCGCATGGGGAACCCGGAGGATCTCGCGCGCTTCTATCCGAAGCTCGGCGACGCGCTCAAGCAACGCTACGCCGGCTGGCGCTGCTACATCTTTACCGCCGACCTGCGCCTGCCGAAGCTGATCCGCCTCGCGCCCTCGGCGCGTACGCCGCTGTGGAACGGAGGCCTCGAATGCCGCCTCTACGAGCTGCGGATGGTCGCAGGTCGTCCCACGCGGCATTCCCGCCCGTGACGCGCGGGCCGTAGGCATAGCGCAGCCGCGGGATGCGCGCGCCCGCGGTGCGAAGCGGATAGACGGGGTCGCAATGTTCGGCGCCCGCCTTCCAGTCGAGGCCGAGCTTCGCCATCAGGTTGAGCGCGTCGTACGGTGCTTTCACCTTCACGTCATTATCGAAGTACACATAGACGTCGCGCCTGGCCTTATGCCAGGCGCGGATGCGCCGCGCCCAGTTCGAGAGCGCGCGATCGGTGTACCCGCTGGTATAGATCTGAACATCGCCGTGCAGACGCACGTACACGAAGTCGGACGTGACGTGGAACATCTTCGGCCACTTGCCCGCAGTGTCGGCGACGACGAGACCGATATCGCGCTCGCGCAGGAGCGCGACGAAATCGTCGTTCATGAAGCTCGGGTGCCGGATTTCCACCGCATGGCGCAGCGGCCGGTTCTCATCGATCGCCAGGCGCGAGCGGCCGTGCATGCGGGCGTCCCGCCGCCGCGCCAGCCGCAGCGCGTCCTCCATCGTTTTAGGAAGCGCATCAAGGAACGGCGCCAGGCGATCGCGCCGGTAGGCGAACATCGGCGGGAACTGCCAGAGGAAAGGTCCGAGCTTGTCCCGAAGGGCCAGAATTCCGGAAGCAAAAAAGTTCGCGAGCGGCTTCTCGATCTTGGTGAGCCGCAGCATGTGCGTGATGTAGCGCGACCCCTTCACCGCGAACAGGAACCCTGGTGGCGTGTCGCGATACCACTCCTCGTAGTACTCCGGGCGCTGCAGCGAGTAGAACGAGCCGTTGATCTCGACGCTGGGAAAGTGCCAGCCGCAGAACTCGAGCTCGCGGCGCTGCGGCAGCCCTTCGGGATACCAGACCCGGCGCCATGGCTCGTAGCGCCAGCCCGAAATGCCGATCCGCACCATGGACCTACGCGAACTTAAGCTTTTTCCAGGACTCCACCTTCTGCACGCGCGCGAGCATCTCGGCGTCGGTCAGGTCGAGGCGCAGCGGTGTCATCGAGACGTATCCCTGCTCGATCGCCCAACGGTCAGTACCTTCTTCGGTCGCCTCGACCGGTATCACGGTGAACCAGTAGTGCTTGCGGCCCATCGGATCTTCGCCGGGCACCACCTTGCCGTCATAGTGACGCATCGACTGCCGCGTCCAAAGCGTGCCGCGTGGCGGCTCAGATGGGAAGTTGACGTTGACGAGACACGGCTGCGGGTTGTCGAGCAGCGCTTGGAGCACGGTGGCGGCCCAAGGCCGCAGCGCCTCGAAGTCGGGTTGCTCGCGATCGGTCGCCGGCGCGCTGAACGCGATGCCGCGCAGCCCGAGGAGCGCCGCCTGCTTGGCGCCGGCAAGGGTGCCGGAGTGCCATAGCGCATTGCCGAGGTTCGTGCCGATGTTGATGCCCGAGAGCACGAGGTCTGTTTTTTCCCAAAGCGTCGTACCCAGCATCACGCAGTCGCTCGGCGTGCCGTTCACGCGGTACGCCTCGAGCCCGGGCAGCGGCGTGCGCTTCACCGTCACGGGGCGCGACGCGGTAATCGAATGACTGGCCGAAGACATCTCGACGTCGGGCGCGACGACGCGCACCTCGCCGAAGCGGGTTGCCACTTGCGCCAACGCGGCTATCCCCGGGCTATAGACGCCATCGTCGTTCGTGATGAGGATGTGCATATGCAAAAAGTGGAGCAAGTAGCGTGCGAGTGACGCTGATTCACAACCCCGGGGCAGGGAAGCAGGGTAAGCAGAACGGCGAGCAGATCGTCGAGCTCCTCGAGGCCGCCGGGCACGATGTGCGCTACCAGTCGTCCAAGGACGACGGCTGGAAGAACGCGCTCAAGAAGCCGGCCGACCTCGTCGCCGTTGCAGGCGGCGATGGGACGGTTGCGCGCGTTGCGCGCCGCATGGCGGGACGCGGCATCCCGGTGGCCGCTCTGCCTTCCGGGACGGCCAACAACATCTCGCGCAGCCTCGGACTCGTCGAGCGCCCCTTCGAGGAGCTGGTGCGCGGCTGGCCGGACGCACGGCGCGTGAAGCTCGACGTCGGCCTCGCCAAAGGGCCTTGGGGCGAGCGCTACTTCGTCGAAGGCATCGGCATGGGGGTGTTCGCGCGCCTGCTCGCGAGCGGTAGCGGCAAACGCATCAAGAAGTCGAAGACCAAGAAGCCCAAGGAGAAGGTCGACAATGCGCTTCAGCGCTTGAAGACGCGCGCGCAGCGCATGCAGCCGCTCGAAATCCAGGCGTCGCTGGACGGCAAGGACATCTCGGGGAGCTACCTGCTGTTCGAAGCGGTGACCATTCCCTACGTTGGACCGAACCTTTTCCTCGCGCCCGACAGCAAGCCCGGCGACGGCCATTTCGACGTCGTGCTGGTCAGCGAAGCCGAGCGCGCGCGCCTAGTGGAGTACCTTGAGACCTGGCAGGGAAACCGCCAAAGACTGGCGGTGCTACCGTCTCACCGCGGCAAGCGGCTCGTCCTCGAATGGAGCGGGTTCGAGATGCACCTCGACGACAAGCTGTGGCCCAAGGAGGACGCCGAAGCGGCCGCCCCCGCGCGCATCGAGGCGAGCGTCGTGGATGAGGTGGAGTTCCTGGTGCCCGAGCCGCGCCGGAAATGACTATCCGGGCTGAGTGCATCCGCGCGCTTGGAGGTCCAGCGGCAGGGCGGCAATAACACCTTGGTTCCTATCTAGACGATATCGAGGTGCTCGATGCCTTTGGTGAGGTCTCGGTCTTTCGCTTCCTTGCCGTGCAGCTTGATGGCGAGGCGCACTTCGTTCGTGGAGTCGGCGAAGCGCAGCGCGTCCTCGTAGCTGATGCGCCCGGCCTCGTAGAGGTCGAAGAGCGCCTGGTCGAAGGTCTGCATGCCCAGTTCCCTCGACTTCTTCATGATCTCCTTGATCTCGTGGATCTCGCCTTTGAAGATGAGATCGCTGATCAAGGGAGAGTTGAGCAGGATCTCGACCGCCGCGGCGCGGCCCTTGCCTTCGCGTAGCGGGATCAGGCGCTGCGACACCACGGCCTTCAGGTTGAGCGAAAGGTCCATGAGCAGCTGCTGGCGCCGCTCCTCGGGGAAGAAGTTGATGATGCGGTCCATCGCCTGGTTGGAGTTGTTGGCGTGCAGCGTCGCCAAGCACAGGTGACCGGTCTCGGCGAAGGCGATGGCGTGCTCCATGGTCTCGCGGTCGCGGATCTCGCCGATGAGAATGACGTCGGGCGCCTGGCGCAGCGTATTCTTGAGCGCCGCCTCCCAGGAATCGGTGTCCACGCCGACCTCGCGCTGCGTGATGAGGCAGTTCTTGTGAGGGTGCACGAACTCCACGGGGTCTTCGATGGTGACGATGTGGCCGTGCGAGTTTTCGTTGCGGTAGCCGATCATCGCGGCGAGCGAGGTCGACTTGCCCGAGCCGGTGCCACCGACGAAGATCACCAGGCCGCGCTTGGTCATCGCGATATCTTTCAGCACCGGGGGCAGCTTGAGGTCTTCGAAATTCGGGATGGTGGTGGTGATCACGCGCAACACGAAGCCGACCTGACCCATCTGTACAAAGCAGTTCACGCGGAAGCGGCCGATGCCGGCCGGCGCGATGGCGAAATTGCATTCCTTCTTCGCTTCGAATTCGGCGGCCTGCCTGTCGTTCATCACCGAGCGGCAGAGCATCGAGGTGTGCTGCGCGGTGAGTGCCTGCTGCGACACCGGGGTCATCTTGCCGTCGATCTTCATCGCCGGCGGAAACCCAGCCGTGATGAAGAGGTCCGAGCCCTTCTTCGCGACCAGCGCGCGCAGCAGGTCGTAAATGAACTTGGTTGCTTGTTCGCGTTCCATGGCCGATTTCTCCCTTTTATCCCGCGAAGTTTTCCTTGTTGGCGGCCTTGCTGCGCGCTTCGGCCGAGGCGACGATACTGCGCTGAACGAGCTCCTGGAGGTTCTGGTCGAGCGTCTGCATGCCGAGCTGGCGGCCGGTCTGGATCGTCGAGTACATCTGCGCGATCTTGTTTTCACGGATCAAGTTGCGGATCGCGGGGCTGCCGATCATGATCTCGTGTGCCGCGACGCGGCCCGCCCCGTCCTTGGTCTTGAGCAGCGTCTGCGAGATCACGGCGCGGATCGATTCCGAGAGCATCGCGCGCA
This sequence comes from Burkholderiales bacterium, assembly GCA_025929745.1. Lineage (GTDB taxonomy): Bacteria > Pseudomonadota > Gammaproteobacteria > Burkholderiales > SG8-39 > SCGC-AG-212-J23. The sequence goes on from JAICPQ010000025.1 coordinate 9,555, forward strand.
CCATCTCCTTCTCCGCGGCGGGAAACACGTCGACGATGCGGTCGATGGTCTTCGCCGCCGACGAGGTGTGCAGCGTGCCGAACACCAAGTGGCCGGTTTCGGCACCGGTGAGCGCCAAGCGGATGGTTTCCAGGTCACGCATCTCGCCGACCAGGATCACGTCCGGGTCCTCGCGCAGCGCGCTCCTCAGCGCGTTCGAAAACGACAGCGTGTGCGGGCCGACCTCGCGCTGGTTGATCAGGCATTTCTTCGACTCGTGCACGAACTCGATCGGATCCTCGATCGTGAGGATGTGCCCCTGCTCGTTCTCGTTGATGTGGTTGATCATCGCCGCGAGCGTGGTCGACTTGCCCGAACCGGTTGGACCCGTCACCAGGACCAGGCCGCGCGGCTGGTCGGCGATGTCGGCGAAGATCTTCGGCGCCTTGAGCTCCTCTAGCGACAGGATCTTGGTCGGGATCGTGCGCATCACCGCGGCGGCGCCGCGCTGCTGCACGAAAGCGTTCACGCGGAAGCGCGCCAGGTTGGGCACCGCGAACGAGAAATCGCACTCGAGGTTCTCCTCGTAGAACTTGCGCTGCCCGTCGCTCATGATGTCGTAGATCATCGCGTGCACTTCCTTGTGCTCCATCGGCGGCACGTTGATGCGGCGCACGTCGCCGTGCACGCGGATCATCGGCGGCAGTCCCGAAGACAAATGCAGGTCCGACGCCTTGTTCTTCACCACGAAGGCGAGCAGCTCAGTCAGATCCATTACAATCCCTCCCGAAACGCGAAGTTGTTTTTCTTCGCTTCTTCAACGCATTATGGCTGCAATCGCAGAAAACCTGCAACTTGTGAGAGCGCGCATCGCGCGCTTTCCGAGAGTGAAATTGTTGGCAGTATCGAAGAGCCAGGACGTTGAACGCGTCCGCGCCGCGCACGACGCGGGTCAGAATGCTTTCGGTGAGAACTATGTCCAGGAAGCGGTGCAGAAGATGCAACTCTTACCGAAACTCGAATGGCATCTGATCGGCCCCCTTCAGTCCAACAAGACCCGCATCGCGGCCGAGCGCTTCGACTGGGTGCACACTGTGGCGAGTGAAAAAGTCGCACGCCGCCTTTCCGAGCAGCGGCCGGCGGAGCTCGCGCCGCTCAACGTCCTTATTCAGGTCAATGTTTCGGCCGAAGGCACGAAGAGCGGTTTGGCGCCCGCTCAGGTGGAGGCGCTGGCGCAAGCCGTCAGCGCAATGCCGCGACTGCGCCTGCGCGGCCTGATGGCGATTCCGGCGCCCGGCGCGGATCGCTCCGCGTACCGACAGATGAAGCAGATCTACGATTCCTTGCAATCGAGATTCGCTTTCGACACGCTGTCGATGGGCATGTCCGACGATCTCGACCTGGCGCTGGAGGAAGGCGCGACGATGGTGCGCGTCGGCACGGCGATTTTCGGCGCGCGAAAGAAGCAGAAAGACGCCGCGTGAGGATCGGGTTCCTCGGCGGCGGCAACATGGCGAGCGCGCTCATCGGCGGGCTCATCGCCAAGGGCGCCGATGCAGCTTCGCTCTCGGTGGCCGAGGTGAGCGCCGCAGCGCGTGAGCGCCTCGCGGCGCGCTACCGCGTACATGTCACGAGCGCGCCCGACGCGGCGGTGCAGGGCTGTGAGGTGCTGGTGCTTGCGGTGAAGCCGCAGGACGCCAAACCGGCGCTTGGTTCGGTGCGCGTCGGCAATCAGCTCGTGCTCAGCATCGCCGCCGGCCTTACCATCGCCACACTTTCGCGCTGGCTCGGCGGTTACCGCAAGATCGTGCGTTGCATGCCTAACACGCCGTCGCTCGTCGGCGCGGGCATTGCCGCGCTCTACGCGCACCCTGAGGTGAGTGCGCAGGAGCGCGGCAAAGCCGAGACCGTCCTTCGCGCGGTCGGCGAGGCGGTTTGGGTCGGCGAGGAACGGCTGCTGGACCCGGTGACCGCGGTGTCGGCGAGCGGGCCTGCTTATGTGTTCTGGTTCATCGAGCAGCTCGCGGCCACGGCCGAGAAGCTCGGCCTAGAGCGCGCCACGGCCATGAAGCTCGCCGTGCATACGGTGCTCGGCGCGGCGAAGCTCGCGGCGCAAAGCGACGAGGCACCCGCGTCGCTGCGCAAGAACGTGACTTCCAAAGGCGGCACGACCGAGGCTGCGCTCAAGGTGTTTGAAGAAGAACGGCTGGCGGAGCGCTTCGCCCGCGCGATCGACGCGGCGAGCCGCCGCGCCGCCGAGCTCGGCCACGACCTGGAGAAAGACTGACGTGTTTGCGCAAATCGGCGTATTCCTGATCGACGCGGTTGCGAGCTTCTTCGTCTTCGTCCTGCTCGCGCGCTTTCATTTCCAGTGGCTGCGCGTGCCCTTCCGGAACCCCGTCGGCGAATTCATCCTCGCCACCACAAGCTGGATGGTGCTGCCGGTGCGGCGCTTCGTGCCGGGGCTCGCCGGCCTGGACCTCGCCTCGCTTGGTCTCGCCTGGGTATTGCAGATGCTGAGCCTGTGGGCGCAAGCGGGGATCATCGGAGCGGAGCCCGCGCTCGGCACGATCGCGCTCATCGCGCTCGTCGATCTGCTGCGCTACAGCCTCTACATCCTTGTGTTCGCGGTGATCGTCCAGGCGGTGCTTTCCTGGGTGAACCCCTATACGCCGGTCGCCCCCGCGTTCGAAACGCTGACCCGCCCGTTCCTGAAACCGATCCGCCGCTTCGTGCCGCCGATGGGCAACGTGGACCTGACCCCGCTCGTTCTGCTTCTCCTCCTCTATGTGCTGTTGATCGTGGTCAACCACCTGCGCATGGCCGCCGCCACGTTTTGATCCTCGATCTGCACGTGCAACCGGGGGCGTCGCGCACGCAGTTCGCTGGAAAGCACGGCGATCGGCTCAAAGTGAGGCTGGCCGCGCCGGCGCACGACGGTAAAGCGAACCAGGCGCTGATCGTGTTTCTCGCCGAGTATTACGGCGTACCGCGCCGCAACGTGCGCATTACCGCGGGCCTGAAGTCGCGGCAGAAGCGCGTAGTGATCGAGAAAACCTGATCTCTTCGGGGTACGGAAACACGTCCTCGAGCAAACCCGCGCGCCAGCGCTCTTGCTTGGCGCGCCAGAACGCCGGGTCAAGCAGATCGCGGTGGTACTCGTAGAAGATCTCGCGTGCGCGCGGGTTGGCGACGAGAAAGCGCTCGAACTGCTCGGGGAACACGTCGCCGTCGCCGACGCGCCAGTACGGCTCGGCTGCGAGTTCTTCTTCGTAGCTCGCCGCCGGCGGAATGCGACGGAAGGTGACTTCGGTGATCGGCTGGATCTCGTCGTAGTCGTAGAACACGACGCGGTCGTGCCGCGTGACGCCGAAATTCTTGAGCAGCATGTCACCGGGAAAGATGCCGGCGCCGGCGAGCTCCTTGATCGCGTTGCCGTACTCGCGCAGCGCATAGCGAAGCCGGGTCTCGTCGCCGTCGCGCCGGCATTCCTCGACGTGAATGTTGAGCGGCTGCATGCGGCGCTCGATATAGACATGGCGCACGACCAAGCTCTGACCCTCGAATTCGACCGTGGCGGCGCAATCGCTCTTCAATTCCGCGATGAGATTGGGATCGAATCGGTCAAGCGGCAAGGCGACGAGCGAGTACTCGAGAGTATCGGCCATTCGCCCTACGCGGTCATGCAGCTTTACCATGAGGTACTTGTCGATCACCGTCTGCCGGTCGATCTCCTTCGGCGGGGCGAAGCGGTCGCGGATCACTTTGAAAACATACGGGAACGAGGGCAGGGTGAAGACGAGCATAACCATTCCCTTGATGCCCGGAGCCACGACGAAGCGGTCGGTGGAGTGCTTCAGGTGGTAATGCAGGTCGCGATAGAAAAGCGTCTTCCCCTGCTTGGCCAGGCCCACTGACATGTAAAGCTCGCAGCGCGGCTTGCGCGGCATGAGCCAGCGCAGAAACGAGATGTACGCGGCGGGTACCTCCATGTCGACGAAGAAGTACGTGCGCGCAAAGGAAAAGAGAACGAGCAGCTGATCCTCGCCTACGAGCAGCGTGTCGAGGTAGATATCGCCGCGCTCGTTCTGCAGGATCGGCACCGCGAAGGGCAACTCGCGGTGGGCGTTGATCACGCGGCCGATGATATATGCCGCCTTGTTGCGGAAGAAAAGCGAGGCCATGACCTGGATCTGCAGATCCGGCTGGGCGCGCGCGGGTCTCGGGAAATGCTCGCGCAGGGCGCGCACCACGTTGTGCACATCGCGCCGCAGATCCTCCCACGGGTTGGCGAGCGCCAAGCTCCTGGCGATCGAGAAAAGCGAGCTCCTCAATCCGTCTTTGAGGGGGTAGAAGCACCGGTAGCTCGGCGCCTCGCCCTCCAAGTGCTCGGTCGCGACCGCCGGGCGCCAGAATATGAACTCGTTGCGGTAGTAGCGCCGATGGAGCACCGCGCACGCCACCGAGTTGTAGAACGTTTCGGCGCACTCCGGCTGTTTGTGATCGTGCAGCAGGCCGATGTAGGCAACCTTGATGGCCGGCCATAGCGACTCGTCGACCTCGGCCTCGGGGAAGCGGTCGGCCACCGCGCGCACCGCTTCTTCCACGCGCGCGTCGTACATCTGGATGCGCTCGCGCGCGAGCGCCTGCAATTCGCGCCAGGCGGCCCGCTCGTACAGCCGGCGCGCGTCGAGGGCGGCCTGGCGGAACAGGCCGTAGTGCCGGTCGAACCCATCGAGGATCGTCCGGGCGATGCGCGCGGCGAAATCTACGCCGCGGCGAGCTTCGGCTTTTTCTGCGAGTCGAAGAATTGCTCGTCCTCGGTCGAGCCGTGCAGCGCCGTGGTGGACGCCCTGCCCCCGGTTACCACCTGGGTGATCTCGTCGAAGTAGCCGGTGCCGACCTCGCGCTGGTGCTTGACGGCCGTGAAACCTTTTTCCGTGGCAGAGAACTCTTTCTGCTGTAGCTCCACGAAGGCGCTCATGCCGCTGCGCGCATAGCCGTGCGCAAGCTCGAACATCGAGTAATTGAGCGAGTGGAAGCCGGCGAGCGTGATGAACTGGAACTTGTAGCCCATCGCGCCCAGCTCACGCTGGAACTTGGCGATGGTGGCGTCGTCGAGGTTGCGCTTCCAATTGAACGACGGGGAGCAGTTGTAGGCGAGCATCTTGTCCGGATGCTTGCGGCGGATGCCTTCGGCGAATTTCCTGGCGAAGGCAAGATCAGGCGTTCCGGTCTCGCACCACACCATGTCGGCGTACTCGGCGTACGCAATGCCGCGCGCCAACGCCTGATCGAAACCTTTGCGCGTCTTGTAGAAGCCTTCGCTCGTGCGCTCGCCGGTGAGGAAAGGCTTGTCGTTCTCGTCGATGTCGCTGGTCACGATGTCGGCCGCCTCGGCGTCCGTGCGCGCGAGAAGCACGCTCGGTACGCCCATGATGTCCGCAGCGAGGCGCGCTGCGATCAGCTTCTGCACCGCTTCCTGCGTGGGCACGAGCACTTTGCCGCCCATGTGCCCGCATTTCTTGACCGAAGCGAGCTGGTCCTCGAAGTGCACACCGGCGGCGCCGGCTTCGATCATCGCTTTCATCAGCTCGAACGCGTTCAGCACGCCGCCGAACCCGGATTCGGCGTCGGCGACGATCGGCGCAAGCCAGTCGACGTCGGCCTTGCCTTCCATGGTCTGGATCTGGTCGGCGCGCAGGAGCGCGTTATTGATGCGCTTGACGACCGTCGGCACGGACGACACCGCGTACAGCGATTGGTCCGGATACATCTGCAGCGAGTCGTTCGCATCGGCCGCTAC
>JAICPQ010000151.1 GCA_025929745.1 Burkholderiales bacterium
AACATCTCGCCGAGCAGCGTGCCGATGAGCGCGAGCGAAAAACCGACGCGGATGCCGGTGACGATCTCGGGAAGGGCGGCGGGGACCAGAATTTTCCGCGTCAGCGTTAGAGGCGTAAGGCCGAGTACCCGGGCGGTCCTCAAGTGTGTCGGGTTGATGTTGCGCACCGCGTTCATGGCGAAGATGGAGATCGGCACGATGCCGTGGATCGCGCCGAACGCGACCTTGGCCGGCATGCCGATGCCGAAGATGAGCAGGATCACCGGGTAGAGCGTGACCTTCGGGATCGAATAGAGCGCGACCAGGATCGGCTCGGCGACTTCACCGGCGAAGCGCGCGGCGCCGAGCGGGATGCCGATCGCGAGGCCGACGACCACAGCGATGACGAAGCCCTGCGCGAAAGCGGCGAGGGTCTCGCGCACATGCGGAATGAAGCGCGCGTCCTCGAGCATCGCGCCGAGGCTCGCCGCCGTGGTCCACGGCGAGCGCAGCGCGACGTCGCCTACTGCGAGATAGAGGAGCTGCCAGACGATGACAAGGAGCGCCACTAGAATGAGCGGATCGCGCCAGCGCATATCAGGCGCGGCGGCGCCGCGCGAGCAGTCGCTTTTCCCAGGCGTGCAGCGACATGTTCACCGTGACGACCAGCGCCAGGATGAAAAGGATCATGGCGTACATCACGGGGTTGTCGAAGTTGTTGTAGGCGAACGAGATCTCATAGCCGATGCCGCGGCTCGAGGTGATGAACTCGGCGCCGATCACGCCGATGAAGGAATACGCGACTGCGAGCTTGAAACCCGTGAAGATATACGGCGCGGCGTACGGCAGCCGTACTCGATGTGCCGTCTTGAGAAACCCCAACCCGTGCACGCGCGCCGCTTTCACCAACACGGGCGGCACGCGATCGAGGCCGTTCAGCGTGTTGATGATCACCGCCATTACCGCGAGCAGGAAACCGATCGCCACCTGCGGCAGATCACCGAGGCCGAAGAGCACGATGAGCAGCGGATAGAACGCGTACATCGGCACGGCGTAATAGGTGGCGAAGAGCGGATCCAGCACTCGCCGCGCGGCCGGCCAGCTCTGCAGCAGCGTGCCGAGCGCGATCCCGACGACCATGGATGCGGCGATGGCGATGCCGACGTTCGTCAGCGTGGCGATGATGTCTGGCGTGAACTTGCCAGACGCGAGCACCTTCCAAAGCGATTGCGCCATGGCCGAGGGCGGGATCACGGTGAAGTTCGGGATCACGCCGGCGCGGCAGAGCGCCTCGAGGAGGAGCACCAGGCCGGCGACGAGGGCGATTCTGGTCCAACCCGCGCTGCTCATGCGCGACCCAGCGCGCGGATCGATTCGCCGCGCAGGAGCGTCCAGATGCGGCTCGTCAGGCGCCCGAACGACTCGCTCGCCACGATGGTCGAGTCGCGGGTTCGCGGCCAGTCCGTGGCAATGACATCGAGGAAGCGCCCCGGCCGCGCCGACATGACGCCGACGCGGTCGGCGAGCATCGTCGCTTCATCCAGCGCGTGCGTGATGAGGAGGATGGTGGCGCCGGTTTCGCGCCAGAGGCGCAGGAGCTCGTCGCCCATCAGGAGCCGCGTCTGCTGGTCGAGCGCGCCGAAGGGCTCGTCGAGCAGGATGAGGCGCGGCTTGAGGACGAGCGTGCGCGCGATGCATACGCGCTGGCGCATGCCGCCCGAGAGCTGAGCGGGATACGCGCGTGCGAAGTCTTTGAGGCCCATGAACTCGATCGCGTAGCCGACCTGTCGTGCGACTTCGGCTTCGCTCGCGCCCGCCTGGCGCAGGCCGAAGGCGATATTGTCGTGCACGGTGAGCCAGGGAAAGCTCGCGTCCTCCTGGAACACGACGCCGATGCCGGGCGGCACGTCGCCGTTCACCGGCCGGTCCTCGAACACGATTTCTCCGGCGGTGGGCGAGGCAAGGCCCGCCATGACGTCGAGCAGCGTGGATTTGCCGCAACCCGAAGGACCGACCACGGCGAAGAACTCGCCGCGCTCGAGCGCGAGGTCGATGGGGCCGAGCGCGTACACCGGGGTCTTGCCCGGGTAAACCCGGGTGACCCCGCGCAACGCGACGTGCGGCTTCACTTCTTCTTTGTTTTGAGGTCGTCCGGGAGGAACGATTCGTCGATGAGCTTCGACCAGTCCGCGTCGCCCTTCAGCGCGCCGACGATCTTCTGCGCGCGGATCATGTTGTCCATGGTGTCGATGCGGATGTCGCCCGGGCCCCAGTAAGGCACGCCGCCTTTCTTCTCGGAGGCGAGCAGGTTGCGCACGGTCGATTCGGCGACGGGCACCTCGAGGTCGTAGGCCTTGGCGATGATCTCGGCCGATTCCTTCGGGTTGGAGTACATGTATTCGACCGCTTTGCGACGCCCGCGGATCACGCCGCGGATGAAATCGCCCTTCGTTTTCGCCGCTTCGCCGGTGGTGACGCCCACCACGTTCGAGAGCGCGGGCAGGATGTCGGGCGCCGCGGCGATGAGCTTGTACTTACCCTGGTTTTTCGACCACAGCGGCTCGGCGACCGGCACCACGTCGACGCCGCCGATCTCGAGCATGGTGAGCCCGGCGCCGAAGCCGCCGGTGCGCACGAGCTCGACTTCGTTCTCCTTCAGCTTCTGGCCTTCCATGATGAGGATGGCGAGCGCCTGGCTCGTCGAGCGCGGATTCGTGTAGCCAAGCTTGCGTCCCTTCAAATCCTTCAGCGAGTTGACCGGCGATTTCGGCATCGCGACCCAGACGAACTCCGCGACGGTGTGCACGTTGCCGCTGATGATCTTGAGATCAGCGCCGCCCTGCACCGCGGACACCACGGCGGAGACGGCGGCCTCGCCGTACGAAAGCTTGCCGCCGAGCAGGTTGCGGATCGTGGTGCCACCGCCATCCGATGTGAGGATGCCGTCGACCTGGACCTTGAACTCCTTGAAGTAGCCCTTCTCCATCGCCACGGCGAACGGCATGCCGTTCGTCGTGACGGCGTAGTTCGATACGACGATCTGCTCGGCGCGCGCGGCGGCGCACAGCGCGAGCGCGCAGGCGAACGCAAACACTCTTTTCATGGCGACTCCTCCTCGCCGCCAGTATATGCGCCTAGCGCATACCGACGAGCCGGTCGAGCGAAAACGTGCCGCCGCCGCGGCCCACGAGATAGAGCAGCGCCGCGGCCCACGTGAGATGCGTGGGCCACGCGGCCGGGTAGACGAAGATCTGGATCACCCCCGTCATCGCGAGCAGGCCGAGCGCCGAGAGGCGCGTGGCGAGGCCGAGCGCGAGCAGGAGCGGCAAAAGGTGCTCGGCGTAGGCGGCGAGGTGTGCGGCGAGCTCAGAGGGCAGCAGGGGCAGCTTGTAGTCCTCCTCGAACAGGGTGACGGCGTTTTCATTCACTGTGAGGAGGCCGTTCACTTTGGTGCGGCCCGAGTAGAAAAAGATTCCGCCGACGCCGAAGCGCGCGGCGAGGGCGATCAGGTCGTGGCTTACCAGCGTTTCGAGGCGATTGGCGATTTTCGCAATCATGGCGACTCCAGAAGTAAGTATTGGTCGCGCTCGAGCGCGATCCATCGCACGACGTCGTTAGGGCGCGTAACGAGCGCGCCTTCGGCGCGCCATTCAATGTCGCCGAGGTCAGTGTCCCCTGCGCGTGTGCGCGACCATATGGAGTAAGCGGGTAGCTCGAACCACGCCCAACGCACCGGCGGCGGCTCGTCGGGCGCCACGTGGCACTCGGTCCAGAAGCGATCGAGGCGCGCCACCGCAGGCAGGTAGGGCAGCTTGGCCGCGGGCGCGAAGGTCTCGAGGAAAGCGGAGAAACCTTCGCCGTACTCGACGAGCATCGGCGCCCGGGGCGGATGCTCGCGCACGAAGCGAAGCGCCGCGGCGCGGAACCATTCGTCGCCGACGAGGCGTGCGACCGCGGGGTAGTTGGCCTGCAGCGCGTCGATGCAGCCCTTGATCACCGTGTTGCGATACACGGCGAATGCGGGCGGCGCCGGCAGCTCGGGGTCGAGCAGCGTGCGCACGAAGCGGTCCTGGAAGGCGGCGAGGGTCATGCCGCTTGTTTCAGCGCGGGCGCGCGCAGCACCGCCTGCGCGCGCGCCCATTCGGCGGCAAGCACCGAGAACGCGGGCAGGTTGCCGTCGCGCTCGATGAGCGTCGGCCGCGCGCCAATGCGCGCGATCAGGCGCTCGTAGAGCGCCCAAACTTCCGGCGCGATTGGCGCGTCGTGCGAGTCGATGAGGAGCGCACCGTCCACTGAGTGGCCGGCGAGATGTATCTCGTTCACAAGCTCGCCGGGAAACGCGTCGATGGTGGCCTCGGCCGAGGCGCCCAGGTTGCGCGCGCTGACGAAGACGTTGTTGACGTCGAGGAGCAGGCCGCAGCCCGTGCGCCGCGCGAGCTCGGCGAGGAAATCGATCTCGTCCCACTCCTGGCCCTCGAGCGCGAGGTAGTGCGAAGGGTTTTCGATGGCGATCGCCCGGCCGAGCGCATCCTGCACGCGCTCGACGTTATCGACGATGCGCGCGAGCGCCGCGCTGGTGCGCGGGAAGGGCAGGAGGTCGGGGTAGTACGCCCCGCGCCACGCCGACCAGGCGAGATGCTCCGACACGAGCCAGGGCTCGAAGCGGCGCGTGAGCTCCGCTAATCGAGCGAGGTGCTCGAGATCGACGTCGGCGGCGAGCGAGAGCCCGACGCCGTGCAGCGAAAGCGGGTGGCGCTCGCTGATCGCTTCGAGCCACGCGAGGCGCGGACCGCCACGGACCATGTAATTCTCAGCGTGCACCTCGAACCACAGCCCGTCCGCCGGGGCGGCGAGCGCCTCGGCGTAGTGCTCGGGCTTGAGCGCGAGCCCGGCGGACGGTGCTGCGTTCAAATTCACGGCGCGCTCAGGTCTTGATCTCGGTGAGCGAGCCCATGCCGACCGGCGTCTTGATCGACGTGCACGTGCCTTTGGCGACGTAGGTCCAGGCATTGCCCTGGTAGTCCTTCGTGCTCGTGCCCGCGCAGGTGGTGCCCGGGCCGGCGGCGCAGTCGTTCTTGCCGGCGAGCGAGATTCCGTAGCAGCGCTCCTTCGGTCCTTTGATCTTCGCGCCCTTGTCCTGCGCGAGGGCGGGCGCGGCGGCCAAGAGTCCCGCGGCTAGCGCGGCGAGTGTTAGCGATGTCTTCATGGATTGCCTCCTGTTGGAAAAAGGTGGTACTGCGCGCGTTGGTCGCGCGCCGCGCGCGATTCCTTACAGGTCCTCGCTGCGCGTGAAGCGCAGGTGCGTGATGTCGGCGCGAAAGAACATGCCCCAGGTCCACTCGACGAAGATGCGGACCTTGCGCCCGAGCGTCGGCATCTGCGAGAGGTAGTAGGCGCGCCACAGGAACCAGGCGGCGACGCCGGTGAGGGGCACGCCGAGTACCTGCGCCACGCCCTTGAGATGCCCGATCGTCGCCATGGCGCCGAGCGAGCGGTAGCGGAAAGCGCGCGTCGGCCGCTCTTGCAGGCGCGCGCGGAGGTTGCGCGCAAGCGTCTTCGCCTCGCGCACGGCGAACTGCGCGGTGGGGGGCGCGTAACTGCCGTCGTGCGCGTTCGGCACGAGCGCGCAATCGCCGAGCGCCCACAAGCCTGGTGTGCCTGGGACCGACATGTCATCGGCAACGACGACCCGGCCGCGCTCCATGGGCAGTTTCATACGTTCAATGAGGTGATTCGGGCGCGTGCCGATGGTGCAGATGAGCGTGCCGGCGTCGATGAAAGAGCCGTTGGCGAGGCGGACACCGTTCTCGTTCACTTCCACGGCGCGAGCGCCGAGCCGAATAGAGACGCCGCGCGCGGCGAGCGAGCGGGCGGCGGCGGAACCGAGCCTCGGCGGCAGCTCGGGAAGCAGGCGATCGATGTCCTGCAGGAGCAGCACGTCGAAGCCCGGCGCGCCGATGCGCGGGTAATAGCGCCGGATGCTGGCGAGGCAGTCGGCGAGCTGCCCGGCCACTTCCACGCCCGAGAAACCGCCGCCGATCACGACGAAGCGCCCGAGGCGCCGGCGCTCGGCCGGATCGGGCTCGAGCTCGATGGCCGCCGCGCGGCGCAGGACGCTGTTCCTTATATGAAGCGCGTCGCCGACCGTCTTGAGCGGCAACGCGTGCTCGGCCATCCCCGGCACGAGATCGAGCCGCGCGCGGCTGCCGAGCGCGAGCACGAGCTCGTCGTACGCGAAGGCGCGCTCGCCGGCGAGCGTTTCGCACGTCAAGGCCTTGGCGCGCGCATCGACGCTCTTGATCCGTCCCATGACGAAGCGGGTGCGCGCCGCCAGCATCGCGCGGATCGGCGCCACGGTCTGCTCGGGAAAGAGCGCGGCGCCGACTGCCTCGGGGAGCAGGGGATTGAACGTCGTATAGCTCTCCTCTGAGATGAGCGTGAGCGCGGCTTCGCGGGGAAGCCGGCGCTGCAGCGTGCGCACCAGCGTGGTGCCGGCGAAGCCGCCGCCGGCGATAACGATGTGGGGGTTCATGAGCGCTTGGTCGGCGAAATCGGCTCGCGCTTACGTGTAAGTAAAAGCGCCGGTGCGCGACCTACGCAGCATTCGCGAGGAGATCGCAATGCTCAAAGGCAAGACCGCACTCGTTACCGGCTCCACTTCAGGCATCGGCCTTGGCATCGCCGAGCGCCTCGCCGCCGAAGGCGCGCACATCGTGCTCAATGGACTCGGCCAGCCCGCTGATGCGGAACGCATCGCCGCCGATCTGAGGCAGAGGCATCGCGTGAAGGTGGTTTACGACGGCGCCGACATGAGCAGGCCCGAAGCGGTGTTTGCGATGGTGCAGAAGGCGATCGCCGAATTCGGCGCGCTCGACATCCTCGTCAACAACGCCGGCATCCAGCACGTCGCGCCGGTGGACGATTTTCCACCGGCGAAGTGGGACGCGATCCTCGCGATCAACCTG
>JAICPQ010000301.1 GCA_025929745.1 Burkholderiales bacterium
ACCAACGGCTTCGAGGTCATCGGCTACATCGGCGGCGAGGGCCATAACCTGCAGGAGCACTCGGTGGTGCTGATCCGCGGCGGACGCGTGAAGGACCTGCCTGGCGTGCGCTACCACATCGTGCGCGGCTCGCTGGACACGCAGGGCGTGAAGGACCGCAAGCAGGGACGTTCCAAGTACGGCGCCAAGGCGCCGAAGTCCGCTTAGACCTATATGCCACGCAGAAGAGAAGTTCCGAAGCGCGAGATCCTGCCGGATCCGAAGTTCAACAACGTCGATGTGGCGAAGTTCGTCAACGTCCTCATGACGCGCGGCAAGAAGTCGGTGGCCGAGCGCATCATCTACGGGGCGCTCGACACCATCAAGTCGAAGTCGGGCAAGGACCCGATCGAGGTGTTCACGCAAGCGGTACAGAACGTGAAGCCGATCGTGGAAGTGAAAAGCCGCCGCGTGGGCGGCGCGAACTACCAGGTGCCGGTGGAAGTGCGTCCGGTGCGGCGCGTCGCGCTGGCGATGCGCTGGATCCGCGAGGCGGCGCAGAAGCGCGGCGAGAAATCCATGATGGTTCGCCTTGCCGGCGAACTGCAGGAAGCGGCCGAGGGTCGCGGTGGCGCGATGAAAAAGCGGGAGGAGGTTCATCGCATGGCGGAAGCAAACAAAGCCTTCTCTCACTATAGGTTCTAAATGGCTGTGGCTAGGAAGACTCCCATCGAGCGTTATCGGAACATCGGCATCTCGGCGCACATCGACGCCGGGAAGACGACCACGACCGAGCGCATCCTCTTCTACACCGGCGTGAACCACAAGATCGGCGAGGTGCATGACGGCGCCGCGACGATGGACTGGATGGAGCAGGAGCAGGAGCGCGGCATCACCATCACCTCCGCGGCGACCACCTGCTACTGGAAGGGGATGGATCTCTCCTATCCGGAGCACCACATCAACATCATCGACACGCCGGGACACGTCGACTTCACCATTGAAGTGGAGCGCAGCTTGCGCGTGCTCGACGGCGCGTGCATGGTGTATGACGCGGTCGCCGGTGTGCAGCCGCAATCCGAGACGGTGTGGCGGCAGGCCAACAAGTACCGCGTGCCGCGGCTCGCTTTCATCAACAAGATGGACCGCGTCGGCGCCACCTTCTTCAAGTCATACGAGCACATCCGCGCGCGCCTGAAAGGCAACCCGGTGCCGATCCAGCTGCCGATCGGCGCCGAAGACAAGTTCGCCGGCGTCATCGATCTCGTCACCATGCAAGCCATCTACTGGGATGACGCCACCCAGGGCATGAAGTTCGAGCGCAAGCCGATTCCGCCCGAGCTCGCGGCGGAGGCGAAGCAGTGGCGCGACAAGATGGTCGAGGCGGCGGCCGAGGCAAACGAAGAGCTGATGAACAAGTACCTCGAGTCCGGCGAGCTCTCGGTCGAGGAGGTCAAGAAGGGCATCCGCATCCGCACCATCAACAACGAAATCGTGCCGATGCTGTGCGGCTCGGCATTCAAGAACAAGGGCGTGCAGGCGATGCTGGACGCGGTCATCGATTACCTGCCCTCGCCGGTAGATGTGCCGCCGGTCAAGGGGGAGAATCAGAAGGGCCAGCCCGAATTCCGCAAGCCCGGCGACGACGAGCCCTTTGCGGCGCTCGCGTTCAAGATCATGACCGACCCCTTCGTCGGTCAGCTCACTTTC
>JAICPQ010000043.1 GCA_025929745.1 Burkholderiales bacterium
AACGTGTTGCCGCACGCGATCGCCATTGGAAACATCCAGAGCGGCACCATCACGGGAAAGTTGAACGGCGTGATGCCGGCGCACACGCCGACCGGCTGGCGCAGCGTGTAGGTGTCGACCTGCGTGCCGACGTTCTCCGAGTACTCGCCCTTCAGAAGATGCGGGATGCCGCACGCGAACTCGACCACTTCGACGCCGCGCTGCACCGAGCCCATCGCGTCGGCGAGCACCTTGCCGTGCTCGTCGGTGACGATCTCCGCGAGCTGTTTTTGATGTTTCTTAAGTAGGGACAAGAACTCCTGCATGATGCGCGCGCGCCGCACCGGCGGCGTGTCGCGCCATTGCGGGAAAGCGGCCGCGGCCGCGCTCACCGCGGAACCGATGCTCTTGGAATCGGCAAACGCCACGCGCTTCGTGATCTGACCCGTGGCCGGGTTGAAAACATCGCCGAAGCGCTGCGCGGACGAGACCGGCTTGCCGCCGATCCACGCCGGGACGGTTTCCAGCTTCATCTCTGCGGGCTTGTTCATAGCCCGGGATTCTAAGCCTCGTGCGTTCCGAAAACTCCCGGCGAAACGATCTCCAGCACCTCGAAATCGGCGGAGAAGCCGCGCACGTCGTGGCGGATGGCGGGCGGCTGGATCCAGGTGTCCCCGGCGCTGAAGGTGAACTCTCCCTCGCCGTCGATCCACACGCGGATCCAGCCTTTCAGGACATAGTTGAACTGGAAGTCGACCGAGTGCGAGTGCACGCCGGATCCCTCCTTGGGGCAGGGCGCGCAGGCGCGATGGACTTCCGCGGTAAAGCGTCCGCCGGTGGCCTGCTTCACGCCGAGGTCGCGGTCCTGGAAGTAGGGGCGGAAACCGGGCTTGTAGCGCGCCTCGGCGCCGCGGCTGAAAGCGAATTTCTGTTTCATGTCGTCCTCAGATAGCCCGCCACGCGCGCATCGGCGACGAGCGCGTTCCAGCCCGCGTGCAGCGCGATGCGTCCGCGCTCGACGAAGATGAACCTTTCGCATACCTCGCGCAGGATGTCGAGATGGTAGCTCTCGTTCGGGTGCAGGCAGACGAACACCACGCGCCCCTCGCCGCGCAGGCGGCGAAAAAAATCGAGCATGAACCCGATGTAGCCATCCTGGGTGTTGAACTGCGGCTCGTCGAACAGATGCACGAGCGGATACTCCGAGCGCGCCGGCTCGAGCAGGAAATCGGGCTTGTAGCGCCGGAAGCGGCGCACCTGGTAGGACTGGTGGTAGTGAATGGCCAGGCGGTCCCGCTCGCCCGTCTTCACTCGGTGGATGTCCTGGCCGGCGCACACCACGCGCCCGGCGCTCGGGGTGTTGGAGCCCGTGATGAGCTCAAACAGCGTAGTCTTGCCCGAGCCGTTCGGACCCATCACGCCGATGATCTCCGGCCGCTCCACGGAGAAGCTTGCCTCGAGCCGGAACGTGGTGCGCCAGCGCCGCTTGTATTCCTTGACCAGGTTTTCGACGGCGAGCAGCATCAGACCCCGACCAGCCTCTGCCGCAGCGCGCCGTCGCGCCGCAGCGCCGCCGCCTCGCCGTGGTACACGATGCGCCCCTTGTCCATGACGTAAACGCGGTCGGAGACGCCGAGCGCGGCGAGCGGGTTCTGCTCGACGAGCAGAACCGAGACGCGCTCGTCTTTCAGCCTGCGGATCACGCGCAGCACGTCGTGCACCACTTTGGGCGCGAGCCCCTGGCTCGGCTCGTCGAACAATACGAGGCCCGGCGAGCCGATCAGCGCGCGCGAGATCGCCACCATCTGCATCTCGCCACCCGACAGGTTCTCGCATTCGCGCCAGCGCAGGTATTCGAGCGCGGTGAAGATCTCGAAGCACTCGCGCTCGCTCCAGGCGCGAAAGCGCGTGCGCTTCTTCGCGATGGCGAGGTTTGTCTCCACCGTAAGGGTCGGGAACACGCGCCGGTCGTCGGGCACCCAGCCGATCCCGGCGCGCGCGATCTCGTGCGTTGGCTGCTGCGTAATGTTCCTTCCATCGAAGGAGATGCGGCCCGATCGAACCGAAGCGAGGTTGAGGATTGATCGCAATGTCGTGGTCTTGCCAGCACCGTTAGGGCCCAGCAGCGCGACCACCTCGCCCTGCGCCACGTCGATCGAGACGCCGAAGAGCACCTGCGTCTCGCCGTAAAACGCATGAATGTCGCTAATTGACAGCATGGCCGAGATTGGAGCGCTGGACCCAGGGGTTGGCGCGCAGCTCGGCCGGGCTGCCTTGCGCGATCACCTGGCCCCAGTGCATGACGTAGATGTGGTCGGCGAGGCCGAACAGGAACTTCATGTCGTGCTCGATCAGCACGATGGTGATCGAGCGCTTGAGCTCGGCGATGAGGCGCGCGATGCGAGCCGTCGCCTCGGTGCCAAGGCCGGCGGTCGGCTCATCGAGAAAGAGCAGGCGCGGCCGCGCGGCGAGCGCCACGCCGATTTCGAGCGCGCGCCGGTCGCCGTAGGACAGGTCCTTCGCGCGCACGTGCGCCTTGCCGGCGAGGCCGACGCTTTCCAGGACATCGGTGCTGCCGCCGAAGCGGCGCCACACGCTGAATCCGCGCTCGCGCACTTCCGGCGTGGCGATGAGCACGTTGTCGAGCGCGCTGTAGTCGTCGAACAGGTTCATGACCTGGAACGAGCGCGAGATGCCGAGGCGCGCGATCGCGCGCGGCGGCAGCGCGGTGATGTCGCGGCCTTCGAAGCGGATGCGGCCGCGGTCCGGCCGGTAGCGCCCGGTGAGGAGATTGAAGCAGGTGGTCTTGCCGGCGCCGTTCGGTCCCATGATGCCGGTGAGCCGGCCCTGCGCAAAGCTCATGCTTACGTCCTCGAGCACCACGTGGTACCCGAAGCGCTTATGCAGGTGCGTGGCTTCGAACATCTTTGCGCAACAGTCCAGCCAGCCCTTCCGGCTTGAAAAGCACGACGAGCATGAAGAGGAGCCCGTACCAGAGGAGCCACGCCTCTGTATAGGCGCCGAGCAGATCGCGCGCGACGAAGAACAGCACCGCGCCGAGCACCGGGCCCCAGAACGAAACCAGCCCGCCGCCCACCAGGGTCATCATCACCACGAAGCCCGACTGCTGCAGGCTCATCACGTTCGGATAGGCCGACTGCTGCGCGAGCGCGAACAGCCCGCCGGCGAGCCCGGCGACCAGCGCCGAGATGGTGAAGGCGAGCCACTTGTAGAGCCACACGTTGTAGCCGACGAAGCGCGCGCGCGTCTCGTTCTGGCGGATCGCCGAGAGCACGCGGCCGAACGGCGAATGCACCAGGCGCCAGAGCAGCACCACGGCCAGCGCGAACACCGCGAAGCAGAAGATGTAGAGCGAGGTCAGGTCGTCCAGCCACGGCGGCCGCTTGATATTGAGCAGCCCGTCCTCGCCGCGCGTCACGCTGTGCCACTTCACCGCCACGAACCAGAAGATCTGGCCAAACGCGATGGTGAGCAGCGCGTAGTAGATGCCGCGCCGGTGCGAGATAAAGAGCGCCACCAGCGCGCCCGCCACGCCGCCGGCGAGCATCGCGGCGCCGAGGCACAGCCACAGGTTCGGATGGACGTTGAACTGCGCAAGGCCGAACGCATAGGCGCCGACGCCGAAGAACGCGCCGTGGCCGAAGGACGGCAGGCCGCCGTAGCCGAGCAGCAGGTTGAAGCCGAGACCGAAGATGATCCAGACCATGATCTCGACCCCGAGGTAGGGGTACAGGCCGATCGCCCCGATCCAGGCGGGCAGCGTGCCGAACAGCGCGAAGAGCGCGAGCATCGGCCACGGCACGCTTGCAATGCCTGTTCTCATGAAGTACCTTTTAAGAATAAATGTTCCATCGGCGGCTGTCTACGTGATGGCGAAGAGCTTCGAGCGGCTGAAGGGCGAGCTCGCGCGCAGCTACCCGGCGCTTTCGCCGCAGCTGCAGCGCATCGCGAGCTACGCGCTCGAGCATCCGCAGGACATGGCGCTCGATACGGTGGCGACGCTCGCGCGCGGCGCCGGGGTGCAACCCTCCGCGATGGTGCGCTTCGCCCAGGCGCTCGGCTACGAGGGCTTCTCCGACCTGCAGCGCGTGTTCCGCGGGCGGCTCGTCGAGCGCTCCAACCACGCGCCCGGCCTGCATAACTACCGCGAGCGGGTCGCCGCCTTCCAGGCCGACCAGGCGCGCTCGGGCCCGCAGGGCGTGCTGGCGCAGTTCGTGGCCGACGGCATGGCCGCCCTCGAGCGGCTGCCCGGGCAGGTGAGCGCCGCGGACCTCGCCGCCGCGGTGCGCATCCTCGCCGGCGCGCGCACCATCTACACGCTCGGCCACCGGCGCTCCTTCACGGTGGCCTACTACCTCGCCTACGGCCTCACCCAGCTCGACCTGAACGCCCAGCTCCTCGACTCGATGGCCGGGATGCTGCGCGACAAGGCCGAGCTGATCGGCCCGAAGGACGCGCTCGTCGTGATGTCCTTCAAGAACTACACCCAGGAAGTGATCGAGGTGGCGCAGACCTGCCACGCGCGCAAGGTGCCGGTGATCGCGATGACCGACAACGCGCTCTCGCCGCTTGCGCGCCACGCGCGCGTGTGCTTCCAGATCGAGGAGAAGGCATCGAAGTTCTTCGGCCAGCTCGCCGCGCCGGTGTGCTTCGCGCAGGCGCTGGTGGTCGCGGTCGGGGAGCAGATCGAAAAATGAGCGACAAATGAAGAGCATCGGATTCATCGGGCTGGGCCTCATGGGCCACGGCATGGCGAAAAACCTGCTGAAGAAGGGTCACGCGCTCGCGTTCCTCGTGCACCGCAACCGCGCGAACCTCGGCGACTTGCTCGACCTGGGGGGAAAAGAAGTAAAGAGCGCGCGTCAGCTCGCCGAAGTTTCGGACTGCACCATCTTGTGCGTCACCGGAACACCGCAAGTCGAGGCGAATGTGTACGGCGGGCTTTTGGAGGGCGCGCGCAAGGGGCAGATCGTGGTCGACTGCTCGACCTCGATGCCCGAATCCACCGACCGTATCCGCGCCGACTTCGAGAAAAAGGGCGTGCGCTTCGTCGACGCGCCGCTCGCGCGCACGCCGCAGCACGCCGAGGAAGGGAAGCTCAACTGCATGGTCGGCGCGGACGACGCGACCTACGCCGAGGTGAAGCCGGTGCTGGAGAAGTTCTGCGAGAACATTTTTCACGTCGGCGGGCCGGGCACCGGGCACAAGATCAAGCTCGTCTACAACTTCGTCGCGATGGCGCACGCCGCCGTCACTTGCGAATCGCTCGCCGCGTGTGCCCGGGTGGGCATTTCCGCCGAGAAATTCTTTCAGCTCGTCTCGGCGGGCGGCGCCAATTCGAACATGTTCCAGATGGTGGTGCCGAAGGCGCTCAAGGGCGAGCTCGACGGCCTCATGTTCACGCTCGGCAACGCGAAAAAGGACATCGGTTACTACCAGCAGATGGTGGCGGGGGCATCGCTCGCCGGCCCCATGGGGTCCGCCCTCCATCAGGTGCTGGTGCAGGCGAACGCGCTCGGCCTCGGCGAGAAGTTCGTCCCGTCTCTGCTCGAGGCCTACGAAAGGGTCAACGCTCTACAGATCGTTCAACGCTGAAGGAGGAGGTCATGAAGCGAAGGAAGCTGTTGCAGATGCTGGCCGCGGGCAGCGCGTTCTACGGCCCGTGGAAGGTGCACCACGCGTGGGCGCAGGCGCCGCAGAAGAAGCCGCTGGTCATCGGCCTCACCATGGACGCGAGCGGCCAGTTCGGGGCGAGCGGCACCTCGGAGCGGCTCGGCGCCATGATGGCGATCCGCGAGTTCAACGAGAAGGGCGGCGTGCTCGGGCGCCACATCGAGGCGCTGCACATCGACACCGAGACCACGCCCGCGACCGGCTCGCGCGTCGCGGAGCGCATGATCACGCGCAACGAGGTCGCTTTCCTGATCGGCGGCCTGAGCTCGGGGGTGGCCAACGCGATCGGCCAGGTGGCGCAGAAGTACGGCGTCGTCTACCTAAACTCGAACTCGTCGAGCCCGACCGAGTCAGGGCGCGACTGCAAGCGCGTCAAGTTCGTGTGGGACGGCAACGGCACCAACTTCGCCCAGGCGATCGTCAAGAACGCGATCAAGGTAAACGGCGGCAACTGGGCGCTGCTGACCAACGACTACATCTGGGGCCACAACACCTCGAAGGCGACGCGCGAGCTGGTGGTGAAGAACGGCGGCCGGGTGCTCGACGAGCTGATGGTGCCGCAGGGCACGCGCGACTTCTCCTCGTTCCTGCTCAAGCTGCAGCAGATGAAGCCGCAGGTCGTGGCGGCCGCCGTCGGCGGCGACGACTTCCGCGCCATGCGCCAGCAGGTGCTGCAGACCAAGCTCGACCGGCAGTTCGCCTGGGTGAACAACCAGCAGGACTGGGAAGACGTCTACGGACTGGGAGCGGAAGCCGCGTTCGGGGTATTCGGCACGACGTGGTACTACCGCTTCGATCTGCCGGGCGTGAAGGAATTCGTCGAGAAATACAAGAAGACCTTCCCGGGCATGCAGGTGAAGAACCCCGGCAACACGTTCTACAACGGCTACGTCGCCACGCGCGAGCTGCTGCGCTGCGTGGAAGAGGCCGGCACGACCAGCAACATCGCCATCATCAAGAAGCTGGAAGGCCGCAAGATGACCGCGCGCGACCGCATGCAGCACCACGACGCGTGGATCGACCCGGCGACGCACCAGGTGCAGCAGACCATCTACATGGCGACTTACAACGACAAGCCGGCCGAGACCGACGACATCTTCAAGATCCTGTCGAACGTCGCGCCCGCCGACATCGTCGACCCGGATGCGCCCAAGGCCTGCAAGATGGCGAGCTACCAGGAGACGCCGTCGTACGAGCAGTAGATGACCGCGCTCGCCAACCTCACGCCGCACCTCCTGAACGGCGTGAGCCTCGGCCTGATGTTCGCGCTGATCGCGCTCGGCTTCATGCTGATCGTCGGCGTGATGGAAGTGATCAACCTCGCCCACGGCTCGCTCTTCGCCCTGGGCGCTTATTTCGCGATCTTCATCGTGGGGCTCAACCTCGGGGTGGGGATCGAGGCGCGCTATGCGCTCGCCTTTTTCCTCGCGCCGCTCGGCGTGGCGCTGGTCGGCATGGTGCTCGAAGTCGCGATGCGCCGAACCTACGGGCGCGACCCGCTCTACGGGCTGCTCCTCACCTTCGGCGCGGCGCTCGTGATCGAGGAGCTGATCCGCCTGGTGTGGGGCTCGACCGAGAAGCAGCTGCCGCTGCCGCCCGACCTTTCGGGCGCGATGCTGATCGGCGGCTTCATTTATTCGAAGTACCGGCTCTACGCCAGCGGCGCTGCAGTGGTCCTCATCCTGCTGCTGTATTTATTTCTCGAGAAAACGCCGTACGGGGCGATGATCAAGGCCGGCGCGCACGATTCCGAGATGGTGCGCGCGCTCGGCATCAACCTCACGCGGCTGCGGCTCTTCGTGTTCGCGCTCGGCGCGGCGCTCGCTGGGCTCGCCGGCATCGTGCTCGCGCCGATCTGGGGCGTGCGGCCGCACGTCGGCGTCGACGCGGTGGTGCCGGCCTTCCTGATCATCGTGCTCGGCGGCGTCGGCAGCTTCTGGGGCGCGGTGGTCGCAGGCGTTCTGGTGGGCATCGTGGTCGCGGTCACCGGGGCCTACGCCTCGGAATGGTCGCTGCTTTCCATGTATCTCCTGCTCATCGCGCTGGTCACGTGGCGTGCGCGCGGGCTGTTCGGCAAGAAGACGGTCCTTGAGAACTGATCTGCACGGCAGGACCGCCGTGGTGACGGGCGCGGCCGGGGTGATGGGGCGCGCGGTGGTCGCTTTTCTCAAGGAAGACGGCCTCGACGTGGTCGGTCTCGACCTCAAGGGGGACTGCCTGCACTGCGACGTGCGCGATCCCGGCGCGGTTCATGCCGCGCTGGAGAAGATCGGTCGGGTCGACGTGCTCATCAACAACGCCGGCATCCTCTCGAACAACAAGGCGGAAGCGACCACGCCTGAGGAGTGGCACGACGTGCTCGCGAGCAATGTCGACTCGGCGTTCTATTTCTCGCAGAAGGTCATTCCGGGCATGAAGGCGCGCCGCTGGGGCCGCATCGTCAACACCTGCTCGCTCGCGGCGAAGACGGGCGGGCTTACCGCCGGCACCGCCTATGCAGCCTCGAAGGGCGCTCTCACTTCTCTCACCTTCTCGCTCGCGCGCGAGCTGGCGCCGTTCGGCGTGACCGTGAACGGCATCTCGCCCGCTTATGTGAGAACACCGATGGTCACCGAGCAGCTCACCGAGGAGCAGCGCCGCGCCCTTATCGCCCAGATTCCCGTCGGCCGCTTCTGCGAGCCCGAGGAGTTCGCGCACGTTGTACGCTTCCTCGTCTCTCCCCTCGCCGGTTTCATCACGGGGGAAATCGTCGACCTGAACGGTGGACTGGTGATGGATTGAAACTCCTGCGCGACAAGGTGGCCTTCGTGCCCGGCGGGTACGGCGGCATCGGCGAAGCGGTCTGCAAGGCGCTGGCGCAAGCCGGCGCGAAGGTTATCGTCGCGGGGCGTGACTTGTCCAAGGCATCCCGCCTCGCAAGGCGCATCCGCGGCGTTGCCCTGGAGCTCGACGTACGCGACACGCCGTCGATCGAGCGTACGCTCAGTCGGTTCCGCCGCATCGATCTTTTCGTCAACTGCGCCGGCGTGAGCCGCGAGGAGACGCTCGACCGGGTTAGCGAACAGGCCTGGGACGAGGTGCTCGGCACCAACCTCAAGGCCGCCATGTTCCTCGCGCAGGCCGTGGCGCGCCGGCAGAAGCGCGGCGGCAAGCAGGTGCACCTGCTCTCGGTGCGCGCGCAGCTCGGGCTGCGCGGCCGCGGGTACTCCACTTACTGCACCTCCAAGGGAGGCCTCGTCATGCTGGTGCGCCAGCACGCCTCCGAGCTCGGCCCAAGAGGAATCTGCGTGAACGGCGTAGCGCCCACCGTGGTGCGCACCGAGATGGGCGCGCATTGGCTGAAGAACCCGAAAACGCGCGCATGGCTGAAGGAGCGCATTCCGCTCGGCCGCATCGCCGAGCCTGACGAGGTGGCGCAGGCGGTGCTCTTCTTCTGCTCGCCCGCCGCGGACTACATCACGGGCCAGATCCTGTACGTTGACGGAGGCCTGACGGCTTCGCAATAGCCGCGTTGACGCGCGGCATGACTTCCTCGGCCATGAGCTGCATCGAGCGCTTGGCGAGCTGCGGGTCGACCCAATCCATGCCGGCGTAGACCAGCTCGCCGAAGTCGCCCACCTGCTCGCGCAGCGCGAGGATCTGGTCGACGACCTTGTTCACGGTGCCGTAGATGCAAAGGCGATCAAGCACGAATTCGTAGGTGATCTCGTGGTCGGGCTGGTCGAGGCGCTCCTTGAAGACGGCGTGGCGCCCGGCCTTGGTGAGCTTGGTCTGGAGCTGGCGGTAATAGAAGCGGTAGGGGCTGTTCGCATCATGGCGGCCATACGCGGCGGCGACCTTGTCGTCGTCGGCGACGAACACCGTGCGCGCCACGCGCCATTCCGCGGGATCAGGGTTCACGCCGGCCTTGGTCTTTCCCTCGGCATAGTTCGCCCAATGCGTCTTCAGCCAGTGCGGCAGCAGGAAGTTGGCCGAGAGCGGATGGAAGTCGCGCTCGCCCATGGCGATCACGCCCTTCGAGAACGGCGCGACCACGGTGCCGACGATCTCGGGCCGCGGCTTCTGATACGGCTTCGGCATGACGCCGACGCCGGTCTCGAGATGCATGGTCTTCCTCGTCGTGACCTTGTAGCGGTTGCCCGGCAGGTCGATGTCGTAGGGCGCATCGCGCTCCCAGATCGCGAGGATCACGTCGATCGCTTCGGCAAACATCTTGTTGCGGTCCTCATCCAGGATCCCCAACGCCTCGGCGTCGGAGACGAGCGCGCCCGGGCTCACGCCGAGGATGAAGCGCCCCTCGGCGAGGTGATCGAACATGGCGGCGTTGGCGGCCACGATCGCGGGATGGATCTGCGAGAGATTGCAGGTGCCGCTCGCGAGCTTGATGCGCTGGGTCGAATGGATGAGCGTGGCGAGAAAAAGCAGCGAGTTGGTGATGTTCTCGGCCTTGTCCGTCAGGTGCTCGCCGATGAACGCGTCGTGGAAGCCGAGCCTGTCGGCGAGGATCACTGTCTCGCGGTCTTCCTTCAGCGTTTCGGTGTGATTGCGGTGCAGGGGGTGCACCGGCATCATGAAAATCCCGAGCTTCATCGACGGCTCCTCGACGCAGGGCCGTCCATGATACTTCAGCGCGTCACGCGCCTCCCCCCAGCCTGTGGATAAAGCGCGAGTTCGGGCAGAAAGCGTCGAACCCTTCGCGCGCCTCGGACGCGAGCCAGTGCCGGCACTCTTCGACGCTCGGGCACAGTGCGCAACGCCGCAGCGCCATGGCGAGCGGGCGCGGCTCGGCGAGCGCGGCCTCAGCGGTTAGACCGCGGCGATGCAGCATGCACCAAAGCTCGAGCTTCCGTCCCGCGCCCATGCGCTTGCGCAGAGCATAGATGCTCGGCGCAACGGCCGCGATAACGAGGACGAGGAGGCCGACGAGAACGAAACTTTCCATGTTCCGACGCTACACTGCGCGCCGGGGCCCGCCTTGACCTGCATCAAACGCCATGCTTGAGCCGCTCGTTCCCGCGACGCTGAATTTTCGCGAGGGCACACCGTACTCGGAGCAGTTCGGCGACGTGTACCACAACGCGAACGGCGGGATCCCGAAGAAGCGCCACGTCTTCCTCGCCGGCAACGGCCTGCCGCAACGCTGGGCGGGGCGAGAGCGCTTCGTCATTTTCGAGACGGGATTCGGGCCGGGCCTCAACTTCCTCGTGACCCTGGAGGCCTGGCGGCGCGATCCCGCGCGCTGCGCGCGCCTCCACTACGTAGCCATCGAGAAGCACCCGTTCACGCTCGCCGACCTGCAGACGCTGCACGCGCGCTACGACGTCGACGCGGCCGAGCTGCACGCGCGCTGGCCGACCCTGGTACCGGGCGCGCACCGCATCGAGCTCGACCGCGGCAAGGTCGTGCTCACCCTTCTCTTCGGCGATATCGCGTTGGTGCGCGACCTTCGCCTGAGCGCGGACGCGTTCTATCTCGACGGCTTCTCGCCGGCGAAGAACGCCGACATGTGGTCGCCGCAGGTCATGCGCGCGCTCGCGCGCCTCGCCGCGCCCGGCGCGACCGCCGCCACGTGGAGCGTCGCGGGCAGCGTGCGCGCCGCGCTCGAGGCGACCGGGTTCGCGATCGAGAAGCGCCAGGGCTACGGCGAGAAGAAGGAAATGCTCGTCGCGCGCTATCTGAAAGGCACGCCCGCACCCGCGCCGAAGCGAAGCGCCACGGTCGTCGGTGCCGGCCTTGCCGGCGCCGCGGTCTGCGAGCGGCTTTGCGCGCGCGGCTGGGAGGTCGATCTCTACGAGCGCCACGCCGAGCCGGCGCAGGAAGCCTCGGGCAACCACGCCGGCACGTTCCATCCCATCGTCACGCCCGACGACAGCGTGTTCGCGCGGCTCACGCGCGCCGCGTTCCTCTATTCCGCTGCGGGCTTCAAAGCGCTCAACCCGCGATGGGATCCGTGCGGCGTGCTGCAGCTTGCGCGCGACGCGCGCGAAGAGGATTCGCAGCGCCGCGCGATCGCGGCGCTCGCGCTGCCGCCCGACTACGCGCAGTGCGTGTCTCGCGAGGAGGCGTCCAAGCACGCCGGCGTGCCGGTCTCGGCGCCCGGCTTGTGGTTCCCGCAGGCCGGGTGGATCAAGCCGCGCTCGCTCGTGCAGGCGCTCCTCGAGTCCTGCGGCGCACGCTTGAAGCGTCGCTTCTCCACCGAGGTCGGCGCGCTGCCGGCCGGCACGGTGGTACTCGCGAATGGCCACGAAGCGACGAAGCTCCAGCGCGTGCCGGATCTTCGGCTGCGCAAGGTGCGCGGCCAGCTCACGCATGTACCGCAGGAGGCGCTCGATGCGCCGCACGTGGTGGTGCTGCGCGCCGGCATGGTGCTGCCGCCGGTCGAAGGGATCTGCGTGGTGGGCGCGAGCTACGACATCGACGACGAGGATGCCAACTCGCGCGCCGAGAGCGACGCCGGCAACCTGCAGCGCCTCGCGCACATCCTCGGGGCGGACGTGCGCCCCGCAGGTCTAGGCAGTCGAGTCGGTTTTCGAGCGGTCACACCAGACCGGCTGCCCGTGGCGGGAAGAATCGAAGGCGAGGTCTACGGCGCGTTCGGCTACGGCTCGCGCGGCCTGATCTGGGCGCTGCTCGCGGCCGAGCTCATCGCCTCCGAGCTCGAAGGCGAGCCGCTGCCGGCCGAAGGCAAGCTCATCGACGCGATGAGCCCGCTCCGCTTTACCAGACGCGCAGCAGCGCGGGGCTTGCGTCCTTGACGCTGCGCACGCCGCAGAGCGCCATGCTCACGTCGAGCTCGCTGCGAATGATCTCGAGGGCGCGCGTCACGCCGGCCTCTCCCATCGCTCCCAAGCCGTAAAGAAAGGCGCGGCCGATCATGGTGGCGCGCGCGCCGAGGGCGAGCGCCTTGAGCACGTCCTGGCCGCTGCGGATACCGCCGTCCACCCAAACCTCGGTGCCACGCTGCACCGCCTCGACGATCTCGGGCAGCGCGCGAATCGAGGAGATGGCGCCGTCGAGCTGGCGGCCGCCATGGTTGGAAACCACGATCGCGTCCGCGCCGCATTTCATCGCGATCTTGGCGTCCTCGGGGTCGAGGATGCCCTTCAGGATGAGCTTGCCACCCCAGAGATTCTTCACCCACTCGACGTCCTTCCACGAGAGCGTCGGATCAAACTGCCCGGCGATCCATTGCGACAGTGTGGAGAGGTCCTTCGCGTCCGGAATGCGGCCCTCGAGGTTGCCGAACGACTTGCGGCGGCCGCGCAGCACGTTGAGCGCCCATCCCGGCTTCGTCAGGATATCGAGCGCGGTGCCAAGTGTGAGCCTGGGCGGCACGGCGAGGCCATTCTTGATGTCGCGATGGCGCTGGCCCTGGATCTGCAGGTCGAGCGTCAGCACGAGCGCCGAGCATCTCGCCGCCCTGGCGCGCTCGATCAGCGAGGCGGCGAAGCCGCGGTCGCGCATCACGTAGAGCTGAAACCACGGCGGCACGGCCGCCTCCGCGACCTCCTCGATCGGGCAGATCGACACCGTCGACTCGACGAACGGCACCTCCATCGCCTGCGCCGCCCGGGCGGCCTGGACCTCGGCGCGGCGGGCC
>JAICPQ010000234.1 GCA_025929745.1 Burkholderiales bacterium
CGCGACACCGTCTACTACAAGGCGACCTTCCCCGGCGGCCTCGTCGGCGCGATCCTCGACGTCACGGCCCGAAAGCATGCCGAGGCGGCGCTGCGCGATAGCGAGGAGCGCTGGCGCGCGACGGTGGATTCGGCGAGCGAAGGCATGCTGATCTACGACCGATCGCTCGCCATCGTCTCGGTGAACCGCGCCGCGGAGCGCATCCTGGGCCTTGCCCAGGCCGAGCTCATCGGAAAGCCCGGGTTCACGTCGATGCTGCCCTGCATCGGCGAGGACGGCGCGCCGCTCGCGTCGGAGGCGCGGCCGACGCGCATCACGATACGCACCGGAACGCCGCAGACCGGCCGCGTGATCGGCATCAAGCGCCCCGACGGAGCGGTGACCTGGCTTTCCGTGAACACCGCGTTCCTGCGTCGCGCCGATGAGGCCGATTACTATGGCCTCGTCTCCACCGTGAGCGACATCACCGCGCAGCACGACGCGGAAAGGCGCCTCAAGGAAAGCGAGCAGCGCTTCCGGCGCACATTCGAGCTCGCCGGCTCGGGCATGGCGCACATCGGCATGGACCGGCGCTTCACGCGCGTGAACCGGCGCCTGTGCGAGATCCTCGGTTATTCGGAGGAGGAGCTCCTCCAGCTCACCGGGCGGCAGATCTCGCATCCCGAAGATCTGGACGTCATCAACGAGCAGCGCCCGCGTCTCTACAAGGGCGAGATCGAGCGCATCGAGCTCGAGAAGCGCTACCTGCGCAAGGATGGCTCGGTGGTCTGGGTGCACTTCACCATGACGGTAGAGCGCGACGCGAAAGGCGCGCCGCTCTACGAGATCGCGGTCTACGAGGACATCACGCAGCAGCTCGAGACGCAGCTGCGCCTGCGCGAGAGCGAGGCGCGCTTTCGCCAGACCTTCGAGCTCGCCGCCTCGGGCATCGGCCACGTGCGCGATGGGCGCTTCGTGCGCGTGAACCGCAGCCTGTGCGAGATCTTCGGCTACGCCGAGGGCGAGCTCCTCGGAAGGCATGTGAAGGAGCTTTCGCATCCCGAGGACCGCGACGTCTCGGACGCCCCGCGCGAGCGCATCCGGCGCGGCGAGGCGGAATCGGCGCGCTTCGAGAAGCGCTACCTCCGCGCCGACGGCGCGGTGATCTGGTGCGAAGTCGCCGTCGCGCTGGTGCGCGACGTGTACGGCGTGCCGCAATACGAAGTCGCCATCTTCGACGAGGTCACCGACCGCAAGAAGGCCGAAGCCCGCCTGCGCGAGGCGCACGAAGAGCTGAAGCGAAGCAACGCGGAGCTCGAGCAGTTCGCCTACGTCGCCTCGCACGACCTGCAGGAGCCGCTGCGCATGGTGGCGAGCTACGCCCAGCTCCTCGGCCGGCGCTACGAAGCCAAGCTGGACGGCGACGCGCGCGAGTTCATGGCCTACATCGTCGACGGCGCCGCGCGCATGAAGCAGCTCATCGAGGACCTGCTCGCGTACTCGCGCGTCGGCACCAAAGGCGCCGAGTTCAAGCGGGTGAACGCCGAGGACGCCCTCAAGCGCGCGCTCTTCAACCTGCGCGTGGCCATCGAGGAGGCCGGCGCCGTGGTCACGAACGATCCACTCCCCACGCTGAGCGGCGACGAGGTGCAGCTCGGCCAGCTTCTACAAAACCTGATGAGCAACGCGCTCAAGTTCCGCTCGGATTCGGTGCCGCGCATTCATATTGGCGTCACGGAGTCGGCGAAGGAATACGCCTTCGAGGTCCGCGACAACGGCATCGGCATCGAGCCGCAGTACTACGAGCGCATCTTCATGGTGTTTCAGCGCCTGCACAACAAGGGCGAGTATCCCGGCACGGGTATCGGACTTGCCATCTGCAAGAAGGTCGTCGAGCGCCACGGCGGCCGCATCTGGGTCGAGTCGCGCCCTGGCGCCGGGTCGAGCTTCTATTTCACGCTGCCCAAGGAAAGAGGAGGCCGCTGATGATCGAGAGAAACGGGCCGATGGAGATCCTGCTGGTGGAGGACAACCCGGGCGATGTGCGCCTTACCAAGGAGGCGCTCAAGGAAGGCAAGGTCTACTCGAACCTGCATGCCGTTAAGGACGGCGTCGAGGCGATGGAATTTCTGCGCCGCGCAGGCCGGTTCCGCGGCGTGCCGCGTCCCGACATCATCCTTCTCGACCTGAACCTGCCGCGCAAGGACGGCCGCGAAGTGCTGCAGGAGATCAAGTCCGACCACGATCTGAAGCGCATTCCGGTGGTTGTGCTCACCACCTCGAAAGCGGAAGAAGACGTGCTGCGCACCTATAACCTGCACGCGAACTGCTACGTCACCAAGCCCGTGGACCTCGAGAAGTTCATGGTGGTGGTGAAGACCATCGACTCGTTCTGGCTCACCGTGGTCACGCTGCCCCCCACGCGGGATGCATAACGTTCTCCTCATCGAGGACAACGCCGGCGATGCGCGGCTCATCGAAGAGATGATCCGGGAGGATCCCGGCGCACCGTTTCGCCTGCATCGCGCCGACCGGCTCTCGCGCGGCCTCGAGCTCCTCGCCGCGAGCGACACCGGGCTGATCCTCCTCGATCTCTCGCTGCCCGACTCGATAGGCCTCGAGACGTTCGCGCGCGTGTACGCCCATTCGCCCGCCGTGCCGATCATCGTGCTCACGGGAAACGACGACCAGACCGTGGCGCTCTCGGCGGTGAAAGGCGGCGCGCAGGACTATCTCGTCAAGGGGCGCCTGGACCGCGAGCTCCTGCTTCGCGCGATGCACTACTCGATCGAGCGCAAGCGCTACCAGGTGCAGCTCGAGCACCAGGCGAACTACGACGCGCTCACCGGGCTTCCCAACCGCAACCTCCTGCACGATCGGCTGCGCCAGGCGGTGTACGGCCAGCGCGACAAGCGCTCGATCGCGGTCGTCTTCATGGACCTCGACCACTTCAAGGTCGTGAACGACTCGCTCGGTCACTCGACCGGCGACCTGCTGTTGAAAGCGATGGCCGACCGGCTGCGCACCGCGCTCCGCGAGGGCGACACGGTCGGGCGCGTGGGCGGCGATGAGTTCGTGCTCATCCTGAACGACCAGGTGAACGAGGAGATCATGTACCGCGCGATGCAGCGCATCATCGGCCGGATAAGCGAGCCGGTGACCATCGACGGCAAGGAGCTTTACGTCACTTGTAGCGCCGGCATCAGCATCTACCCGCAGGACGGGCGCGACGTGGATACGCTGCTCAAGAACGCCGATGCGGCGATGTACCGCGCGAAGGAGCACGGACGCTCGAACTTCCAGTTCTATACCTCGGAAATGAACGAGCGCGTGAACGAGCGCCTCGCGCTCGAGGCGGCGCTACGCCGCGCGCTCGAGAGGAACGAGCTGGCGCTGCACTACCAGCCGAAGGTCAGCATGAAGACCGGCGCGATCGTCGGCGCGGAGGCGCTGGTGCGCTGGATGCATCCGGAATGGGGCCTGGTTCGCCCGGCGCGCTTCATCCCGCTTGCCGAGGAGACGGGCCTCATCGTGACGATCGGCGAATGGGTGCTGCGCGAAGCCTGCCGCCAGACGCGCGCATGGATCCACGCCGGCCTCGAGCCGGGCAACGTTTCGGTGAATCTTTCGGTGCGCCAGTTCCGCCAGGAGGGGCTGGTGCGCACCGTGTCGCGTATCCTCGAGGAGACCGGACTCGACCCGTCGAAGCTCGAGATGGAGCTCACCGAAAGCATGGTGATGCACAACGTCGAAGCGGCGATCGCCGTCCTGCAGGGCCTGAAGCAGCTCGGCGTCGGGCTTTCGCTCGACGACTTCGGCACCGGCTACTCGAGCCTCTCGTATCTCAAGGACCTGCCGATCGACACGCTGAAGATCGACCGCTCGTTCGTGCGCGACATCGGCGCGGGCGAGGAGGCCGACGATGGCGTGC
>JAICPQ010000265.1 GCA_025929745.1 Burkholderiales bacterium
AAGGCGAAGAACATGGCGATGCCCAGGCCGATAATGAAGGACGCGTCGATCAGGCCGAGCAGCAGGAACACCTTGCCCTGCAGCGAGTTGGTGAGCTCGGGCTGGCGTGCGGCGGCCTCGAGGAAACGGCTGCACATGATTCCCACGCCGATGCAGGCGCCTGCGGCGCCCAGGCCAATCATCAGCCCGATGCCTATGCCCGTATAGGCCTGGACCATCGCGAGCAACTGGAGTTTTTCCATTGGAATTTTCCCTTTCTTTGAAATAACGAAATCAGTGGTGCTCGTGGGCCATCGAGATGTACACGATGGTCAGCATCATGAAGATGTACGCCTGCAGGCCGACGATCAGGATGTGGAACAACGCCCATAAGAATGCAAACACGGAGCCGAAAAACATGCCGGCGATGCCGGTGGCCGCCCACATCCAAAGCAACAGAAAAAGGATTTCGCCCGCGTACATGTTTCCAAACAGCCGCAGCGAGTGTGACAAGGTCTTCGAGATGTATTCCACCATCTGGAAGAGAAAGTTGGCGGGTATGAGCAGTGGGTGCTTGCCAAACGGGGCAAAAAATAACTCGTGCAGCCAACCGCCCAATCCCTTTACTGAAATAGCGAAATAAAGGGTTAGCAGCAGCACCGAGATCGACAAAGCGAACGTGGTGTTCACGTCCGCCGTTGGCACATACCGGAATCCGTGCTCCGAAACGTTGTGCGTGACCAAACCAACCAGATCGGCGGGCAAGAAATCCATCGCGTTCATCAGCAGGACCCACAGGCCTACGGTAAGCGCGAGCGGAGCAATAAACCGGTGCCGGTCGCCCTGATGGAAGATGCCCTTCGCCTGCGAGTCAACAAAGTCGATAAGAATCTCAACGAAGGCCTGCCGCTTGTTGGGCACGCCCGAGGTCGCTCCGCGCACCACCCACCAAACGAAGCCCATGCCGAGTAGCCCGAGCAGCGCCGCCACGACGATCGAATCGATGTTGAGCGCCCAAAAGCCGCCGCCATCACCGACGGGCTTCGTGAAGAACGTCAGGTGGTGCTGGATGTACTCCGAGGGAGTCAGCTCTTTACCTGCAGCCATCGCCCGATTGCATCAGTAGTCGCGAACAAAAAAAGCCATGGAAAAAATGAGCATCGTCACGACGAACGTCGCCAGGAGCACGCCGACCGCCGCTTGCGGATAGTTCGACAGCACAAGCCACAGCAGGACGAGCGCCACACCGATCTTGACCGCCTCGGCTCGCAGCGCGCCAACCAGGACACCCCCTGCGGACTTCGCTCTTCCGAGCACCGCCACTAACGCCGCCGCCATGCCCGCCACGATGCTCACCGCGCCGCCGGCCGCCGCGCACGCTGCGGCGTCCTGTCCGACGATCAGCGCCGCCGCCAGCGTCGCGATCGCGGTGACGATCACCTGCCACTTGAGCACGGTGACAATCGGCTTACCGAGGGCGCGGCGCAAAAAGCGGGGCGAAGTATAGCTCAACTGGTTTGTCACTTGAGCTTCGCGAGGAGCTCTTCGAGATGCTCGAGGCTCGAGTAATGCAAAACGATTCTGCCGCTGCCCTTCTTGCCGGCGCGGATCTCCACCGTGGTGCCGAGGCGCTCGGAAGTTTCCTCTTCCAGGCGCGCGAGATCCCGGTCGCGCCGCTTCGTGCGCGCCTGCGGGCCGCGCAGCATGGTATGCACGAGCGCCTCGGTGGCGCGCACGGAGAGGCCCTTCGCGGCGACGCGCTTCGCGCTTTCGATCTGACGCGCGCCATCGAGCGCGAGAAGCGCGCGCGCGTGTCCCATCTCGAGCGCGCCCTCCATCAGCATTTCCTGTACCGGGCGCGCGAGTTTAAGTAAACGCAGCAGGTTCGTCGTGGCGCTGCGCGAGCGGCCCACCGCGTCGGCGGCCTGCTCGTGCGTCATCCTGAACTCGTCGACGAGACGCTGGATGCCGGCGGCTTCCTCCATCGGGTTCAAATTCTCGCGCTGGATGTTCTCGATGAGCGACATGGCGAGCGCCGCCTCGTCGGGGATCTCGCGCACGAGCGCCGGCACTTCTTCCAGCCCCGCCATCTGCGCCGCGCGCCAGCGCCGTTCGCCCGCGACGAGCTCGTAGCGATCGCGATCCACCGGACGCACGAGAAGCGGCTGCATCAGCCCCTGCGAGCGGATGGACGCGGCGAGCTCGGCGAGCGCCTGCTGGTCCATCTTCGTGCGCGGCTGGTAACGCCCGGGCCGAATGCGTCCGACGGGCAGCGTGAGCAGCGCATCGCGCGGCTGTTCATCGCCGCCGAGCAGCGCGTCCAGGCCGCGGCCAAGTCCTCTTGGTTTCATGGGCTCTCCAGAACTTCGCTCGCGAGCGCGACATACGCCTGCGCTCCTTTGGAACTCGCATCCCATACTACGGCAGGCACGCCATAGCTCGGCGCTTCTGCGAGGCGCACGTTGCGCGGCACGAGCGTACGAAACACCTTGTCGCCGAAATGCGATTCGAGCTCGCGCGACACCTGCTGCGACAGGGTGTTGCGAGGGTCGTACATCGTGCGCAGCAACCCCGCGATCTCCAGGGTGGGATTGAGATTGGCGCGCACGCGCTTGATGGTGCCGACGAGGTCGGACAGTCCTTCGAGCGCGTAGTACTCGCATTGCATAGGTATAAGAACGCGCTGCGCCGCGGCGAGCGCGTTCACCGTGAGCAGGCTCAGGGACGGGGGACAATCGATCAGGATGTAGTCGTAATCGTCCGCCACGCGCTCGAGCGCCGCCTTCAGGCGCGTTTCGCGCGCGGGCAGTTCCACCAGCTCGACCTCGGCGCCGGCCAAGTCGCGGTTCGCTGGCACGACATCGTAGCCGCCGCGCTCGGCGCGGATGCGGATGCCGGCGACTTCGCCCAAGCCGAGCAGCGCGTGGTACACGGTGCGCACCACCGCCCGCTTATCGACGCCGCTTCCCATGGTTGCGTTGCCCTGCGGGTCGAGATCGACGAGCAGCACCTTGCGACCTGCCTGGGCGAGCGCCGCGGCCAGATTCACCGTGGTCGTCGTCTTGCCGACGCCACCCTTCTGATTCACTACTGCGAGGACGCGGGGCATAG
>JAICPQ010000291.1 GCA_025929745.1 Burkholderiales bacterium
GCGTCCCAGAGATCCAGCGCGACGAGCTCCATGAGGAACCGGCTGATCTTGCCCTCATCCATGTAGATGCCGATCTTGCCGTTCGAGGTGCCGAGGAGCTTGCCCACCGAATCTCCGGTGCCAGCGAGCTCGATCAGCCCGTTCAGGTCGCCGATCGACCCCTGCGCCTGCTTCACGGTCGGAAAGAGCTTCGCGAGCTGCAAGTTTTGCACGCGCATTTTTACGTCGCCGCGCAACGGCGAGTAATTGCCGTCGAGCCGCACCGTGCCTTCGAGCCGTCCGCCCGCGATGCCGAAGGCGAGCGGCTGAAGCGTCATCACCCGCTCATCCATGCGGATGCGCATGCTGAAGTCCTCGATGGGTAGCTGCTTGGGGCGCTTGATGGTGCCGGCGTTGATCTTCACGTCGGCGTCGACGCTGTTCCAGCGCTCCGGCGCGAACGGCATGTCGGGCAGTACGCCGGATTTCCGCGGCTCGCCTGTGCCGACCAGCACGCCAAGATCGGCGAAATTCAGCACCTTGGCGTTGATTTCGCCCTGCATGAGCGGCCGCTTGCCCTCGGCGGTCTGCACGCGGATCGTGCCCGCAAGGTCGCTCTCACCGACCTTGCCGACGAAGTTCTCGAACATCCAGGCCCCGTCGGTGCGATAAAGGCGCCCGCTCACCGTATACGGGCTCGTCGCCGGCAGGGCAAGACCGATGATGTTGTAAAGGTCGTCCATCGACTGCCCGGACAGGCGCTCGAACTGCAGATCGATGCCCTTGAAGCCGACAATGCCGGTAACCGTGCCGTCGAGCTTCGCCGAGGTCTGCCCGATCGCGATCTCGCCTTTGAGCGGAAACGGCGTGGAGTCGTCGCGGATCGAAAGCACGTGGCCGGCATGACCCGCGCCCTTCATCTTCGTACCGTTCCACTTGCCTTGCGCCTCGAAGGCGACCCCGGTGTCGTCGGTGGAAAGATCCGCCTCCACGCGCGTGTCCGTGGTAGCGTCGTCCCAGATCACCCGGCCGTCGTCGACAGTCAGCAGCTTGATGAAGAAGCGCGATTCTTCCTTCTTGTCCTCCTCGTCCTTCAAAAGCCAGTTGCGCCGGCCTTCCGCGTCGCGCTCGAGGGCGAGCTCCGCGCCCTCCAGATGGACTTCCGGGAGGACGACGCGCCCCGCGAGAAGCGGCAACACGCTGATGCTCGCCTCCACCGCGTTGGCGTTGAGGAAGTAGTCCGCTTTTCCCCAGTCGGCGTTGGCAAAAGTGACACCCTCGATCCGGATGCGGGGATGCACCCAGCTCCAGACCGGCCGGATGCCGCCTCCGATAACGAGCTCGCGACCGGTGGACTTGGTCACCGCGTCGGCGATGGGACCGCGTAGCGTGCTCAGGCCGAACGCGAAAAAGAGCGCGATCGCGACAAAGAGGGCGAGTACCACGCCGCCGATCCACTTCAGAGCACGCATATGAACCATCCAGCAAAGCGCGTGCCGGTAGGTGAAGTCCTACACCGTGTCGGTTTCCTTCGCTTTCGCGAGCCAGTCCTGGCACCACTCGAGCGCGGTTTCCTCGGGAAGGATGCCGCTCGAAGCGTCGTGCATGTGCCGTTCGCCGATGCGCTTTGCGCCGAGGTCGGTAAGGATCTCGTCGAAGCGCTTGCCGCCGAAGTTGAAGGTCTCGGCGTAGGTGCGGTCGCCCAGTCCAAAGACGCCGTAGCGAACGCGCGACAAGTCCGGCCGCGCGCTCTTCAGGTCCTCATAAAGCGCCCGCGCGTTGTCGGGGACGTCGCCCTGGCCGTAAGTCGAAGTGCAGATGAGGAAAACGCCGTCGCGGCCGAAGACGCTGCTGTCGAGGCCATCCATCATCAGCGTCGCGACCTCGGTCTCGCCGTCGTCGAGCGCAAGCTCCATCTCTTGCGCGCAGAGCTGCGCCGTGCCGGTCATCGTGCCGACCAGGATGGTCACTTTCATTGACAGTCACTATATTGCAGCCATAGAATGCGCGTCAAGCACTATACTTCATGACGGAAACGGCCTATCTATCCCTGCTTGGCGAGCGCGTGCGCGCCTGGCGCAGCGAGCAAGGCGTGACGCGCAAGGCGCTCGCCTTGGCGAGCGGAGTGTCGGAGCGCTACCTAGCGCAGCTCGAGGCAGGCGAAGGCAACATCTCCGTGCTTCTGCTGCGCAAAGTCGCCCGCGCCATGGGAGTGCCGGTCGAAAACCTGGTGCGCGAGGTCGCGCCGCGCGAGAAGCCCATTGCGCTGCTTGGCTTGCGCGGCGCCGGAAAGTCAACCTTGGGCGCGAAGCTGGCCGAAGCGCTGAAACTGCCGTTCATCGAGCTCGATCGCGAA
>JAICPQ010000295.1 GCA_025929745.1 Burkholderiales bacterium
AATACGAAGTTCACGTAGGTGAACGTGCCGATGAAGGCGAACAGAATGAAGAACCCGATGGCGAAAGCTGCGCGCAGGCGCGCGTTCGCGAGATGCTCGGTCCAGGCAAATTTCGCGGGCATCATGGCCGGCGCGCTGCGCACGAGGCATGCGTACACGAGGGCCGCGCCGGCGAGGTTGAGAGCGGCGAAGACAAAGAAGTTGCCCGCGAGGCCGACGTAGTCGACGAGCGCCGCCGAAAAGAAGCGTCCGAAGAGATTGCTCGCCACATTGCCGGTGATGTACGCGGCGAACGCGCCGGCGCTTTGCGCGGCGCTCGCGTGCTCGGCGAGGTACGAGAGCGTGAGCGCGAACGCCCCGGCCATGAACACGCCCTGCAGGACGCGCAGCGCGGCGAAGGTCCAGAGGTCCGGCGCCGCGGCGAGGAGCGCGGTCGGAACGGAAAGCAGGGCGAGGCTCAGCATGACACCGCGTCTGCGCTCGATCGCGCGGCTCGCCAACGCGACGCCCAGGCTACCGGCCGCCATGCCGAGCGTCGCCGCATTCACGGCGAGGCCCATCGCCGCCGGACCTACATCGTAGGCCACGGCGAGCGCGGGAAGGATCGCCTGCGTCGCGAACAGGTCGACGAGCGTGAGGAACGCTGTCGACCCGATCACGAGCGAGCGCACGAGCGCGGCTGCCATCACATCATCTTTTCGTCGTGCTTCTTGGCGGCGGAGGGGAAGATGTCCACCGAGATGAGCTCGACCGCGCCTTTGCCGGTGTTCTGCCACCAGTGCGAGGTGCCGCGCGATTCGCGCGCCACGTCGCCGCTCTTGTGCAGGATCGGCACGGTGCAGTTGCTCGCGTACTCGTAGATCTCCCCCTTGACCACGTAGATCATCGCGGGGCGCTCGTCATGGCTGTGCCACGGCACGATGCCGCCGGGCTGGATCACGAGTCGGCGCGCGCGGAACTGATGCTCCTTGAGCGCCACGGTCTCGCTGCCGAGGTCGGTGGCGGTGATCACCATGTCGGTGACCGCCTTGGGCCCGTGGCCGGGATTCTTCTGGCCGAGGCCGTCGGCGACGCGCTTGTCGGCCGGGCACTCGCCGGCGAACGCCGCCATCGAGAAGGATGCGGCGACGAGCGCCGCGAGGATTTTCAGTTGCATGGTTTCATCTCCTAGAGGGTTAGTGGGCAGTCCAACCGCCCTCGATCGGCAGGACGCTGCCCGTGATCGAAGCGGCTTCGTTCGAGCAGAGGAAGGCGGTGAACGCCGCCACTTCCTCCACGGTGACGAACTTCTTGGTCGGCTGCGCGGCGAGCAGCACGTCGCGTATGACTTGCTCATTCGTAATGCCGCGCGCCCTGGCGGTGTCCGGAATCTGCTTTTCGACGAGCGGCGTGAGCACGTAGCCCGGGCACAGCGCGTTGACGGTGATGCCCTGTTCCGCGACCTCGAGCGCCACGGTCTTGGTGAAGCCGGCGATGCCGTGCTTCGCGGCGACATAGGCCGACTTGAAGGGGCTCGCGACGAGCGCGTGCGCCGAGGCGACGTTTACGATGCGCCCCCAGCCATTCTTCTTCATGGCGGGAAGCACCGCGCGCACCGTATGAAAGGCGGCGCTCAGGTTGATCGCGAGGATCGCGTCCCACTTCGCCGGTGGAAAATCGTCCACCGGCGCGACGTGCTGGATGCCGGCGTTGTTGACGAGGATGTCGAGCGCGCCGAATTCGGCGATCGCCTCCTGCACCATCGCAAACACCGCTTCGGGCCTGCTCACGTCGGCGCCGTCGTAAACCACCTTCACGCGATGCCTCTGCCTCAGATCGGCGGCGATGCGTTCCGCATCGGCGGGCTGGCCGAGTCCATTGAGCACGATGTGCGCGCCTTCGGCGGCGAGGCGCTCGGCGATGCCAAGGCCGATGCCTGAAGTGGAGCCGGTAACGAGTGCGGTCTTGCCTTTGAGCATTGCGATCTCCCTCG
>JAICPQ010000036.1 GCA_025929745.1 Burkholderiales bacterium
CGCGAACCCGACCGCGCCGCGATCGATGGCGCCGTCGAGGCCTGCGAGCGTCCATTCAGGCCGGGAAAGAGCGCGAGCCTCGAACCGGTACGCGAGAAGCTCTACGAGGTCATGTGAGACAAAGTGGGCATCGTGCGCGACGCAGCCGGCTTGGGGGCGGCGCAGGCCGAGCTGCAGGCGCTCGAAGCCGAGCTCGAGGCCTATTGCGTGCCGAACGTCGATCGCGCCTTCAACATGACTTGGCACGATTGGCTCAATCTCAAGAGTCTCGTCGCCGTCAGCCGCGCCATCGCGCTCGCGGCCGCGGCGCGATGCGATTCGCGCGGCGCGCACTTCCGCGCCGATTTCCCCGAGTGCGGGCCGTTGGAGGCCTCCGCGTTCACCAGCATTACCCATGGAATGGTGTCGATGAAACCAGTCGCCTTTACGCGCGTCGCCCCTGGCCAGACGCTGCTTCGTGGGGTGCAAAATGAGGTGGCCTGAAGCGATCCACGAGGAGCTGTCGGGCGCCGGCGTGCGCGTCGTCGGCTACGTGCCCGATGCCGGCCATAAGCGCCTGATCGAGCTTTGCCATACGGATCCCAACATGCGCGCGGTGGTGCTCAGCACCGAGGAAGAAGGCATCGGCCTCGCTGCCGGCGCCTGGCTCGGCGGTCAGAAAAGCGCACTTCTCATGCAGTCGAGCGGCGTCGGCAACATCGTCAACGTCCTCGGCATGGTGCGCGAGTGCCGCTTTCCGCTTGTCACCCTGGTCACGATGCGCGGCGAGCAGGGCGAATTCAATCCCTGGCAGCTTCCGATGGGTCAGGCTGTGCGCCCGGTCCTGGAGGCGATGGGCACGGTCGTGCAGTACGCCGACAAGGCCGAAGAAGTGGCGCCCATAGTCAACGCGGCGCTGCGCCTCGCCTACAACAGCTACGCCTCGGTCGCGGTACTCATTTCGCAGCGCTTGATCGGCATCAAGAGCTTCCAGGAACAGGCCGCGCAATGAAGCGCCGCGACGCGGTTCAGCAACTCCTATTGGACCGCGGCGAGCTGCTCGTCGTAGCCGGTCTGGGATCCACCGCGTGGGACTGCACTGCGGCGGGCGACTCGCCGCTCACGTTTCCCATGTGGGGCGCGATGGGACAGGCCGCGATGATCGGCCTCGGCCTGGCACTCGCGCAGCCTCAGCGCCGCGTCCTTGTCATCACCGGTGACGGCGAGGCACTTATGGGTCTCGGAGCCTTCGCGACAATCGGCGTCCAGCAGCCGGCGAATCTGACCGTCGCTGTCATCGACAACGAGCACTACGGCGAAACGGGAATGCAGCAAACGCATACGGCGCACGGCGTAGATCTGGCGGGCATCGCGCGCGCCTGCGGTCTGAAGGTTGTCGCTTTTGAAGAAGCAAGAAACGCCATCTACCAGGGAGTGGGGCCGCATTTCGTCGTAGTGAAGGTCGAGGCCGAGAAGATTCCGCTGGTGCTGCCGCCGCGCGAGGGCGCGCTTCTCAAAGCCCGCTTCCGCCGCGCGGTTCTCGGCCCCAACGCGGACCTGGACTAAGAACCTGATTGGAGGTTATCCGACGTGCTTACGAAAGAACTCCAGGGTACGCTCACGCGCCTGTTTTGCTGACGGCGCGTGGTAGGAGCCGCGCTGGTCGCAGTTGAAGCCGTGGTCGGCGGGGTAGATGAAGATCTGCTGCTTCTTGTGCTTCTCGGCGAGCTTCCTGACTCCGTCCGCAGGAATCATCGAATCCTTCTCGCCGAAGTGGCCCATGACCGGAACTTTTGGCTCGATGTCGGCGTTATCCAGGATACCGCCGCCGTAGTAGGGGACCGCGCACGAGAGGCCGCTCACCTTGGCCGAGGCCATCCAGGCGACGAAGCCGCCCCAGCAATAGCCGACGATGCCGACCTTGCCGGCTTTCTTCGCTTCGTTCACCGCGGCTTGCGTATCCTTCATCGCCATGTCGAGCGTGATCTTCGGGCGCAGCTCGCGTCCCTTGGCAATGTCTTCGGGCGTGTAGCCGACATCGAAGTTGCGCTGCACACGGTCGAACATCGCGGGTGCGATCGCCAGGTAGCCATCCTTGGCGAAGCCGTCGGCCACGGACTTGACGTGGCTGTTCACGCCGAAGATTTCCTGGATGACAACGATCCCGCCGCGCGGTTTACCCGTGGGCTCGGCGCGGTACGCGGCAAGCCTGTGGCCGTCGGATGCGGTGAGCTCGATCATTTTTCCCATGGCCTAGAATCCTCGCTGTGAAGGAAGATGCGCAGTCGCTGTTGCAGCTCGCCTGCACCGCGCTTGAACGCGCGGGCGCAAATCATCGCATGGCCGAAGCGGCCGCGCGGCATCTGGTTCGCGCCGAAGCTCAGGGGCTGCCGACCCACGGTCTGTCGCGCGTGCCGTTCTATTGCGGGATGTTGCGTGGCGGACGCGCCGACGGCGCGGCGCAGCCCGTCATGGTGGCCGAGCGTGCCGGCGCGTGCCTTATCGATAACCGCGACGGGCTGCCGTACGTCTCGGCGCAATGGGCGGTCGAGGAGGCAATTCAGCGCGCGCGGCGTAACGGTATCGCGTTCGCCGGCATCCGCAATAGCGGGCACGTGGGCGTGCTCGGCATCCATGTCGAGGCCATCGCGCAGGCCGGGATGGTCGGCTTCGGCTTCACCAACTCACCCGCGGCGATGCCGCCCTGGGGCGGGAAGAAGCCGCTCTTCGGGACCAACCCGATGGCGGCTGCGTTCCCGCGTCCGGGAAAGGCGCCGATCATCGTCGACCTTGCGCTGACCACCGTGGTGCGCGGGCGCATCATGATGGCGATGAAGCGCGGCGAGCGCATTCCCGAGGGCTGGGCGCTTGATCGCAACGGAAAACCGACGACTGATCCCAAGGAAGCGATCGAGCACGGCAGCCTTTTCCCGATCGGCGGCGCGAAGGGCGCGATGCTCGCGCTCGTGTTCGAGCTCATCTGCGCTGCGCTGACCGGCGCGGCGATCGGACCGGAGGCCGATTCGTTCTTCTCGGAGGAAGGAAACCGCCCGCGCATTGGCCAGGCTTTCATGGCGATCGATCCCGGCGCCCTGGCCGGAATGAAGACGTACTGGGAAAGAACCGAGGCGGTGGTCTGCGCGATGCTGTCCGACCCGGAAGTGCGTCTTCCCGGCGCCCGCCGCTTCGCCGCTGAAGAATCGGCGAGGAAGGGCATCGAAGTCCCGGACGATCTGCTTGCGCAGATCGAGAAGCTATGTTCGACGTAATCATCGATTTTCCGAAGATGAAGGTCGGCGTCGTTACGCGCGATGAACACGTCGTGGAGATTCGCTACCTGCCGCCTTCGGTCGCCGCGAAGGCGGCAGGCAGCCCGCTTGCAGCGACGGCGGCGGACCAACTTGAGCGTTACCGGGGGAACCCCGATACGCGATTCGATTTCCCGGTGCTGGTGGAAGGCAGCAGCTTGCAACGCGCGGTGTGGGACGCGATGTGCGCCATTCCGCGCGGAAGCACTCGAACGTATGGCGACATCGCCCGTGACCTCGGCGCGGACGCGCGCGCCGTCGGCCAGGCGTGCGGCGGCAACCGCCTGCCCATCATCATCCCGTGCCATCGCGTGGTCGCGGCCGACGGCATCGGTGGCTTCTCGCACGCGACGGGCGGCTATCTGCTGGAGGCCAAGCGTTGGCTACTCGCGCACGAGGCGCCCGCGTTCGAGCTGAGGCCGTAGGCGACGGCATTCTCGACGCGTTCTGCGACGCGCTCTGGCTCGAGGACGGCCTTGCGCGCAATACGATCGCGTCCTACCGCACCGATCTCGAGCAGCTCGCGAAGTTTCTCAGGCGCAAGAGCCTGACGGAGGCGGGCGAGGCCGATCTCTTCGCTTTCCTGGCCGCGGCAAAGGGACGCGCCTCGAGCGCGGCGCGGCGCGTGTCGACGCTGAAGCGTTTCTACCAATACTGCGTGCGCGAGCGCCACGTCGGCGCCGATCCGACGCTCAAGCTCGACCCGCCAAAGCGCGCGCCGCGTTTTCCGCGCTCGCTTTCCGAGGCCGACGTGGAAGCGCTGCTCGGCGCGCCTGATGTGGCGACCCCGCTCGGCCTGCGCGACCGGGCCATGCTGGAAACGCTGTACGCAACCGGTTTGCGCGTCTCCGAGCTCGTGGCGCTCAAGACGTTCGAGGTGAATCTGGATGCGAACGTGATCCGCGTCATGGGCAAGGGCTCGAAGGAGCGGCTCGTGCCGCTCGGCGAAGAGGCCGCGCACTGGATTTCGCGGTATCTCGAGCAACGAAAAAGCAGCGCGAATGCTCTGTTCATTACCGGACGGGGCCGCGGCATGACGCGCCAGGCGTTCTGGCATCTCATCCGCCGCTACGGGGCACGCGCCATTCCGGGCAAGAAGCTCTCGCCGCATGTGCTGCGCCACGCCTTTGCCACGCATCTCATCAATCACGGCGCCGATCTGCGCGTGGTGCAGCTGCTCCTCGGCCACGCCGACATCTCCACCACGCAGATTTACACGCACGTCGCGCGCGAGCGGCTGAAAGCGCTGCACGCCAAGCACCACCCCCGCGGATGACGCCCGCCACTTCGTTTTTGAAGAAGCGCGGCGTCGCGTTTTCGGAGCATGAATACGAGTACGTCGAGCACGGCGGAACTGAGTGGCCGGCGCGCGCACTCGAGGTGCCCGAGAACCACATCATCAAGACGCTCGTGATGGAGGACGAAGCGCGCAAGCCGCTCATCGTTCTCATGCACGGCGACCGCACCGTCTCCACGAAGAATCTCGCGCGCCAGACCGACCGGAAGAACATCGAGCCGTGCAAACCCGAGGTGGCGCAGCGCCATACGGGCTATCAGGTGGGCGGCACCTCGCCATTCGGTACGCGTAAGCCCCTGCCGATCTACGCCGAGCGCTCGATCTTCGACCTGCCGGAGATCTACATCAACGGCGGGCGCCGCGGGCTGCTTCTCAGGATGCGCAGCGCCGACCTCGCGGCGGCGCTGAAGCTCACGCTGGTCGCCGTCGCTCTATCGTGACGCCAACGAATTTCGCGTTCGCCAGAATGCCGAGCTTGGCGGCGCTCACCTTGACCCATGGCGCGCCGAATTCCTCCGTGACGAGGGCGGCGA
Organism: Burkholderiales bacterium; assembly: GCA_025929745.1. GTDB lineage: Bacteria > Pseudomonadota > Gammaproteobacteria > Burkholderiales > SG8-39 > SCGC-AG-212-J23. The sequence continues at coordinate 5,118 of JAICPQ010000036.1, forward strand.
TGCGGTCGGCGAAGGTCTCGACCAGGCGAAAGTGTCCGCTCGCGGCGAGCGCGGAGATGCGCAGCGCCACCTGCTCGTAGTCGATGGTGTCGGCAACCCGATCACTCGTGAATACCGCGGCCCCGGGCACGCCGATCTCGAGATCGATGGTCACGGTCTGCTTGACGTGGCGCTCGCGCCGATGGATGCCGATCAGCACGTCGACGCGCAGGTCGCGGATCACGATGGCGTCCATGGTGCCGACGATTCTATAGAATCGGGCGCGATGGCGACCGTGGCGGCGATCGTGGCGGCGTACCTCATCGGATCGATCTCCTTCGCCATTGTCGTGAGCCGCCTGATGCGCCTACCGGATCCGCGCAGCTACGGCTCGAAGAACCCAGGTGCCACGAACGTTCTGCGCACCGGAAAACGGGTCGCCGCGACGCTCACGCTAATCGGCGACGCGGGCAAGGGCGCCGTGGCCGTGTGGCTCGCATCTGCAGTGACGGCGCAGCTCGCGCTCGTCGGCCTCGCCGCCTTCGTCGGTCACGTTTTCCCGGTCTGGCATCGCTTTCAAGGCGGAAAAGGCGTCGCCACAGCGGGTGGAGTGCTGCTTGCGCTCGACTGGCGCGTCGGGCTTGGCACGATCGCGAGCTGGCTCGTCATCGCCGTCTGCTTCCGCTACTCGTCGCTCGCTTCGCTGGTCGCGGCCTTATTCGCCCCGTTCGCCACGTTGCTTGCGCTCGGCTGGGAGAGCGCGCTCGCGGTCGCGGGGATGTCCGCGCTGCTCATCTGGCGACATCGCGGAAATATCGCGCGGCTTGCCGCGGGCACCGAGCCGCGGCTGGGCGAGAAGAAGGCTAGTGCTGCAGATCCCAGCGCGGCTTCACGCTAAAGGCGTGTGAGCGGACGCCGCTTTCGATCCTGAAGGCTGCGGCGAAGGCGATCATCGCTCCGTTGTCGGTGCACAGCTCCGGCTCGGGATAGTAGACATCAAAGCCGCGGCGCGCGCCCTCCGCGTCGAGCGCCGCGCGCAGCTGCCGATTCGCGCCGACCCCGCCGGCGACGACAAGGCGCGTGATACCGGTCATCTCCACGGCGCGCGCGCATTTGGCGACGAGCACTTCGACGATCACGTCCAAAAAAGCGCGCGCGAGATCCGCGGGGTTGGTCTTCTCGTTTTTCAGAACCGAGAGCACCGCGGTCTTGAGCCCGGAAAAGCTGAAGTCGAGACCGGTTGCGATCATCGGCCGTGGCAGCCGGTATTTTCCCGGGGCGCCGCGTACGGCGAGCTCCGAGAGGGCCGGCCCTCCGGGATAGCCGAGACCGAGGAGCTGCGCCGTCTTGTCGAACGCCTCGCCGGCCGCATCGTCCTGCGTGTCGCCGAGAAGTTCGTAGCGGCCGACCGCGTCCACGCGCATGAGCTGCGTGTGACCGCCGGAGACAAGAAGCGCGAGGAAGGGAAAGTCCGGCCGGCGCGCCGACAGCAGCGGAGAAAGCAGATGCCCTTCCAAATGGTGGACCCCAACGGCCGGTACACCGAGCGAGAAGGCGAGGGCGTGCGCGAAAGAAGCGCCCACTAACAAAGCGCCGGCGAGCCCTGGCCCTTCGGTGTAGCCGATGCCGTCGATCCGATGATCGCCGATCACGCGCCGGGCTAGAGGAACAAGCCGGCGCACGTGATCGCGCGACGCGAGCTCGGGTACTACGCCGCCGTACGCTTCGTGCATCGCCGCCTGGGTGTGCACGGCGTGCGCGACAAGCTTGCCGGCCGCGCGGTCATACAGCGCGATGCCAGTGTCGTCGCACGAAGTCTCGATGCCGAGGATGAGCACGCGCCGATTCTGATATACAATTCAGCCCCTTTTCTAGCAGGGGTTTATGCCGACTGTTCGCGTCAAAGAGAACGAGCCGTTCGAGGTGGCGATGCGCCGCTTCAAGCGCACCGTGGAGAAGACGGGCCTCCTCACCGAGCTGCGCTCCCGTGAGTACTACGAGAAGCCGACCGCTGAGCGCAAGCGCAAGCTTGCCGCGGCTGTGAAGCGCCACCACAAGCGCCTGCGCAGCCAGATGTTGCCGCAAAAGCTTTACTGACCCTAAGAAGCAAAATCTCCGAAGACATGAAGGCCGCCATGCGGGCGAAGGATGCTGCTCGCCTGTCGGCGATTCGCCTGATCCTCGCGGGGATCAAGCAACGCGAGGTCGACGAGCGCAAGGAGCTCAGCGACGCGGAAGTCACCGCGGTGATCGAGAAGATGATCAAGCAGCGGCGCGAGTCCATCACGCAGTATGAGAAAGCGTCGCGCCAGGATCTCGTCGATGCCGAGAAGTTCGAGCTGGAGGTCTTGTCCGGTTACCTGCCGCAGCAGCTCGGCGACGCCGAGTTGCAGCAGGAAGTGCAGAAGGCCATCGGCGAATCGGGCGCATCCGGCATCAGGGACATGGGAAAGGTGATGGCGCTCCTGAAGTCGCGCCTCGCCGGCCGCGCCGACATGGGAAAACTTTCCAACCTAGTCAAGACCAAGCTTTCTGGATGACAATCGGGTGTGATCCCCGATTCGTTTAAGCAGGATCTCCTCAATCGGGTAGATATCGTCGACGTAGTGCAACGCTACGTCCAGCTGCGCAAGGCGGGCGCGAATTACGTCGGCTTGTGCCCGTTCCACAACGAGAAGACCCCGTCGTTCAGCGTCAGTTCGACGAAGCAGTTCTATCACTGCTTCGGCTGCGGAGTGCACGGCAACGCGATCGGCTTCCTCATGGCCTACGCGTCGATGGGCTACGTCGACGCGGTGAAGGATCTCGCCTCGCAGGTCGGCATGCAGGTGCCTGAACCGCAGCCCCGCAGCCCGGAGGAGGCGGCGCGCAAGGAGCGCGAGCCGGACCTCTACGCGATCATGGAGAAAGCGATGGCCTTCTATCGCGCGGAGCTCAAGAAATCGGCGCGCGCCATCGACTATCTCAAGGGCCGAGGCCTAACCGGGGAGATTGCCGCGCGCTACCGCATGGGATATGCACCTGATGACTGGCAGGCGCTAAAGGGCGTTTTTCCGGAGTACGAGGAGAAGTCACTGGTTGAAGTCGGCCTCGTCGTTCAGAACGAGGGCAAGCGCTACGACCGATTTCGCGACCGGGTGATGTTCCCGATCCTGAGCGCGCGCGGCGCCGTCATCGGGTTCGGTGGCCGCATCCTGGACAAGGGCGAGCCGAAGTACATGAACTCGCCGGAAACGCCGCTCTTCGAAAAAGGCCGTGAGCTCTACGGCCTGCCGCAGGCGCGCGACGCGATCCGCGCGGCGGGGCGGGTGCTGGTGGTCGAGGGCTACATGGACGTCGTCGCGCTCGCTCAATACGGCGTGGGGAACGCTGTCGCGACGCTGGGGACCGCGACCACGCCCATCCATGTCTCCAAGCTCCTGCGCGTGACCGAAGAGCTCGTGTTCTGCTTCGACGGCGACACCGCCGGGCGCAAGGCCGCCTGGCGCGCGCTCGAAGTGAGCCTCCCTTTAGCGCCGGACCAGAAGCCGATCCGCTTTCTTTTTCTGCCGGAGGCCGAGGACCCCGACACCTACGTGCGCAAGCACGGCAGGGACGCTTTCGAGGCCCGGGTGCGCGAAGCCGAAACGCTTTCGCAATTCCTGCTTGCCCAGCTGCGCTCCGAAAGCGACTTGCGTACCGCCGAAGGTAGGGCGCGTTTCGTCTCGATGGCGAAACCTTATATCCAAAAAATCACCGCGCCAGCCCTGCGCCTGCAGATTACGAACGAGATCGCACGGCTCTCGCAGGTGGGCGATGGCGAAATCAACCGACTGCTCGAGTTGCCGCGCCGTCCGAGCTTTTCCCGGCCGGCGCCGCGTCGCGCCGCCTACGACGCGCCGACGTCGCCGGAATGGAGTTTGCTCACCGCGCTGCTCGCCGACCTGTCGCTCGTCGAGCACATTGATGCCGGCCGCCTCGACACCGAGCGCGCGGAGACGCGCGCCCTCGTCGCCATCCGACAGAAATGGGAGCAGTCCGACGAGGCGCTCAGCTTTGCGCTCCTCATCGAAGCGCTCGGCGGCCATCCGTGCCTTGAAACCATCCTCAAAGCCCAGAGATATGCTGAAGACCTCGCTTTCGAGGCCGATGCAGCGAGGAGCGAGTTTCAGCATGCGCTTACCCAGATCGATCTGCGCCATCGCAAGCTCGAGCTCGATCGCTTGCGCGGCCGGCTGAGCTCTAAAGAAGATCTCGTCGCGTTCCAGGAGAAGAACCTGGCCTACAAACGGCTCCAAGGGGCACTTCCAAGCGCGTAGCCGGTCCCATATAATGTGCGGTTCTTTTTTCGCGGCTTTTCAGGTAGTTAACCCGGGGGAAGGATGGTCCAGAAGCGCAGCAAAGTGAAGAAGGTTCGGGCGGCCAAGAAGAAGGCCAAGGTCGTCAAGCGTCTGAAGGCCAAAGTCCGCGCGGCGCGCAAGCCGGTCGCGGCGAAAAAGCCACTCCTCAAGGCGCGCAAGCCCGCTGTTGCGGCGAAGCCGGCGCCGGCGGCGAAAGCCGACGACAAGGCCGCCAAGGGCGCTGCGAAAACCCCCATCAAGAGCGCCAAGCAGGCGCTCGAGCTCCTCGAAGCCAAGGTCGCGCAGGTAAAGGGTAAGCGCGGCCGTAGCGGCCGCCGCGGCAAGGACGCCTGGCTCGTCCCGGCCGAGATGCCGAAGGAAGACGCCGAGACGCGCCGCACGCGCCTCAAGAACCTGATCAAGCTCGGCAAGGAGCGCGGCTTCCTTACGTACTCCGAGATCAACGACCACCTGCCGGACGACCTGGTCGACGCCGAGCAGATCGAAGCCATCATCTCCACGTTCGGCGACATGGGCATCCAGGTCTACGACCAGGCGCCCGACCAGGAGCAACTCCTGATTGCCGCCGACGCCCCGCCCGTCGCTCAGCCTGACGAGGACGTGGAAGAGCAGGCCGAAGCCGCGCTTTCCACCGTCGACTCCGAATTCGGCCGTACGACCGACCCGGTACGCATGTACATGCGCGAGATGGGTTCGGTGGAGCTCCTCACGCGCGAAGGGGAGATCGAGATCGCCAAGCGCATCGAGGACGGCCTGCGCCACATGATCCTCGCGATCAGCGCCTGCCCGACGACCGTGCGCGAGATCCTCGACCTCGCCGACAAGGTCGATAAAGACGAGTTGCGCATCGACGAGGTGGTGGACGGCCTGATCGATCCGAACGCCAAGGACGACTTCGACCCGAAGAAAGCCGCCCCATCCACGGAGGACGAAGAGGCGCAGATCGAGGAGGAAGAGGGCGAGGAGGATGAGGAAGCGGCGGAGGCCGCGCAGTCGGCGAGCCTGCTCAAGCTCAAGGGCGAGGCGCTCGAGAAGTTCGCGCGCATCCGGCGTCTTTTCGAGAAGCAGCTGAAGGCGCTCGAGCTCAAGGGCTCGAAAGACAAGGACTACCTGCGCGCGCGCGATCAGATCTCTGCCGAGCTGATGACGATCCGCTTCACGGCCCGCACCGTCGAGCGCCTGTCCGACAGCGTGCGCAGCCTGGTTGACGAGATCCGCCGCCACGAGCGCGAGATCCACGACATTTCCGTCGAGAAGGCGCAGATGCCGCGTGCGCACTTCATCAAGGTTTTCGCGGGCACGGAAGGCTCGCGGCGCTGGCTCACGAGCGAAATCAACGCCGGCCAGGTCTGGAGCGAGTCGTTACGCCGCGTCGAGCCATCGATCCTTGAGCTTCTCGGCAAGATGCAGGCGGTTCAGCAAAAGATCGGCATTCCGGTCCGGGACCTGAAGGAGATCAACAAACAGATGTCCACCGGCGAGGCCAAGGCGCGGCGCGCGAAGCGCGAGATGACCGAGGCGAACCTGCGCCTCGTGATCTCGATCGCGAAGAAGTACACCAACCGTGGCCTGCAGTTCCTCGACCTCATCCAGGAGGGGAACATCGGCCTGATGAAGGCCGTGGACAAGTTCGAGTACCGGCGCGGCTACAAATTCTCGACCTACGCCACGTGGTGGATCCGCCAGGCCATCACGCGCTCCATCGCCGACCAGGCGCGCACCATCCGCATCCCGGTGCACATGATCGAGACCATCAACAAGATGAATCGCATCTCGCGCCAGATCCTGCAGGAAACCGGCCAGGAGCCGGATCCGGCCACGCTCGCGCAGCGCATGGAGATGCCGGAGGAGAAGATCCGAAAGATCCTCAAGATCTCGAAGGAGCCGATCTCGATGGAAACGCCAATCGGCGACGACGACGACTCGCATCTTGGCGATTTCATCGAGGACACCTCCACTGTGGCGCCGTCGGAGGCCGCGACCTATGCGTCACTGCGCGACGTGACCAAGGAGGTGCTGGACACGCTGACGCCGCGCGAGGCCAAGGTTCTGCGCATGCGCTTCGGCATCGAAATGTCCACCGACCACACGCTGGAAGAGGTGGGCAAGCAGTTCGATGTCACACGCGAGCGCATACGCCAGATCGAAGCCAAGGCGCTGCGCAAGCTGCGTCACCCCTCGCGTTCGGAGCGGCTGAAGAGCTTCCTTGATCAGGAGGGCTAGGCCGCTCCTCGCCTTCCTCGCGGCGCTGGCCGTGGGCTGCTCGACCTTGATGATCGACAGCCTCGAGCAGCTGCGCGAGACGAACAAGCGGAACATCGCGCAGCTCGCGCTCGGCACGCCGCGCGCGCAGGTCGAGAAGCTGATGGGTGACGCTCAAGCGGGCGGCAAGGCCGGCGACATCCTCTTCGGGCGCCTCCAGCATCTGGAGGTCAAGAACCCGCAGCGCGAGGAGCGCGTGACCGCGCCGGACGGCGCGGTCTACGACGTGCTCTTCTACTACACCGACCTCAAGACGCGCGACGACAAGATCACCGACGATGAGCTCACGCCGCTCGTGTTCCGAGGCCACGAGCTCGCGGGCGTCGGCTACGGTTTCCTCGGCCGGCTCGCGCCCAAGTATCGCGGCTTGCAGTAACCTCACCCCGGCGGGCCGGTAGCTCAGTCGGTCAGAGCAGGGGACTCATAATCCCTTGGTCGTTGGTTCGAGTCCAACCCGGCCCACTTGATTTGTAAGGATAACTTGCCATATAGCCGCGCGCAGTTGAAGCGCGGCTGAGCTTAGCACTCGACGGCATACCGAGAGCGTCGCTGAGGCAGCCCGGATGTTTTACTTGCTTCGCGAATTGAAGATTCGGCCAGTCGTTTCGGGCGCTTTGTCTTTTATTCCAGGCCTGTACTCCTGGTGGGATCGGCGTCGTCCAATGGGAAACACCGCTTCAGCACGGTATGCGAGAAGCATTTGGAAGTTCCATCTTGCAAATTACAGGCGCTTCATAGGTGACCATATACCCGAGACGGTTGCTGAATTGGGTCCCGGCGCCAGTCTCGGCTCCTGCATCTCGGCTTTGTGCGATGGCGTAAACCAAGCTATAGCCCTAGATGTTTGTCCGTATGCCGACAACAATCTTCTCAACCTGAAACTTCTCGATGAACTGACAGTGGGATCGAATAGTGCGGCAAGGTACTTGCCATTAAGGGATGCAATCTTGCACCTCTGCGAAGCTAATGATGGGACGTTGCTAAAGTATGTGGCGCCATGGACCGACATAAAGGCTCTACCAGACTGCAGCGTTGACTTCGTGTTTAGTCATAGCGTAATGGAGCACATAACGACGCCGCTCGCAGCTTACAAGGCATGCTTCCACTGGCTGAAGCCGGGCGGGATCATGAGTCATAAGATTGACCACTCCTCACATGCGATCACTCGCTCATGGAATGGGCACTACGCAATTCCGCGCATTCTATGGGCGATCATTTTTGGAAAACGTCCGTATTTGCTAAATCGCATGACCCCATCGCAGCACGAAGAAGCGATCCGGCTGGCCGGTTTCCAAGTGCTGTCTAAAGAGTTGGTCGTGGCTGATCAAAACGACAAGAACTCGACTTGCGACCGAATTGCCATGCGCCCGGAGTGCCGGGTTAAGACCAGCACTTTTATATGCCAAAGACCGGCGGTCGCGAGTGGCGATGTCCCGGAAACTGTTGAACGGGTGAGTTGAGGTCGCGGCTCCTTTTGCCTGCATGCGGTGCAGCCACCCGTGCACGGCTAGAGCGGCAGCGTGAATCGCGTCCAAACAACCCGGCCGCTCAGTCGGCTGAACGAACAGCAGAGAGACGAGCTCCGGGGGTTATAGGGGGGTCCCGCACCGCACTTTTGGACATGTGGATCTCCCGCGCAAGGTGCGCTTGCAAATCCCGCAGGATTCGGCCGAACGACAATGTCTGACCTACGCGCGTGTGCGCAGGAGCTCCGGCACATTGCGGGCACACTTCAGGATTACAAACCGCAGCAAGAGGCAGCACCCCGCAGCGACATCGCGCCGGGCATTCTATATAGACGGTTGTTGCCGGTTACTGCTGCCGATGGCCGAGAGCTTGAATCTTCGGCCTCATAATCCCTTGGTCCCTGGTTCGAATCCAGGCCGGCCCATTAAATAGTCGGTTCAAAATTAATCTCCGCCCGTTGGAGGTTGGAGCGCCTGGTACCAGTAGGCGTCGCTCGCAAGCGGCAGTACCGACTGCGGCAACTTCAAACCCAGCGGCTGTAGGGATCTTCCTCGGCCTTACCTGGGCGTCGCGGGTGGCGCCGCCGGACGAGGAGCTTATGCGGTGCGGGATGGGGGTAGCGTGTTCCATCAACGAGGAGCGGCTGCGTGAAGCTTTAAGGGTTTCTCGCCCTGCGGCGCTAGAAATCGAAATCGAGCCTCATCGATGGCGTCGGCACAACGCACGCGACCTCAGCGCCCACCTCGCCCGCATCTCGGCGCAGCCTAGGCTAGAGCAGCCGCGCCGCCTCGGCTTCGGTCGGCAGTCGCCC
>JAICPQ010000104.1 GCA_025929745.1 Burkholderiales bacterium
CGGATGCCCGCACGAGCTGGGTGAGCGCGTTAAACACCCGCTCCGACGTGCGCGGATCGAGATTGCCGGTCGGCTCATCGGCGAGCAGGATGCGCGGCGCATTGGCAACCGCGCGCGCGATGGCGACCCGCTGCTGCTCGCCCTGCGAGAGCTCGGTCGGCCGGCGCCCCGCTTTCGCCGCCACGCCGAGCGCGGCCAGCGTATCGTTGATGCGCGCGTCGTCCTGCGGCACGCGCGCGAGATACTGCGCGAGGCGCAGGTTGTTGCGCACACTGAGGTGCTTCACGAGATGCAGGGCCTGCAGCACGATGCCGACGGTGGTGCCGCGCCAGCGATCGAGCCGCCCGCCTTCCAGGCGGCGCACGTTCTCTCCCGCAACCTCGATCTCGCCCTCGGTGGGCTGAATCAGACCGGCGAGCGCGTGCAGGAGCGTGCTCTTGCCGCTGCCGGAGGCGCCGAGCACGAGCCAGCGCTCGCCCTGGGCCACCTTCCACTCGCTAAGCCGCAGCGCCTCGACGGCGCCGTAGCGATGCGCGAGGCCGCGGACTGCAATCATTTATTTAGCCAGGCACTCTTCGAGACCGGCGATGAAGATGTCCTTTGGCAGCTTCTTGCCGATGAAGACGAGGAGAGAGCTCTTCTTCTCGTGCTTCGCCCAGGGCTTGCCCATGTCGCCGCCCATCATCATGTGCACGCCCTGGAACACCACGCGGCGAGGATTACCCTTCATCCACAGGATGCCCTTGTAGCGCAGAAGATCGGGTCCGTAGACCTGGATCATTCCGGACAGGAAGCTTTCGAGCCGCTGGCCATCGAAGGGCTTTTCGGAGCGGAACACGAACGACTCGACCTCGTCGTGGTGCTCGTGGTCGATGTTCTTGAGGAACTCCGGATCGAGCTCGAGGATCGCGTTCAGGTTGAAGCCACGAATGTCGAGCACCTCGGCGATCGGCGCGTTGCCGAAGTGCACCTTCTTGATCGGCGCGCGCGGATTCATCTTCTTCAGCCGGGATGACAACATCGCGGCTTCCTCCTCGGACACGAGATCGGTTTTGGACATCAAGATGCGGTCGGCGAAGCCGACCTGCTCCTGTGCTTCATGGAACTCGTCGAGCTGCTTGGGCGCGTGCTTGGCGTCCACCAGCGTGATGATCGAATCGAGGAGGTAGTAGTTGCCGATCTCCTCGTCGGTGAAGAACGTCTGCGCGACCGGTCCGGGATCCGCCATGCCGGTGGTCTCGATCACGACGCGATCGAAATTGAGCGCGCCGTTGTCGCGCTTTTCCTTGAGCGTGCCAAGGATACGGATCAGGTCGCCGCGCACGGTGCAGCAGATGCAGCCGTTGTTCATCTCGACGATCTGCTCTTCGGACTTCTCGATGATTTCGCCGTCGACGCCGGTTTCGCCGAACTCGTTCTCGATCACCGCGATGCGATGGCCGTGGTCCTCCTTGAGGATGCGGTTGAGCAACGTCGTTTTGCCGCTGCCGAGAAAGCCGGTGAGGATGGTGACCGGCACCATCTTTTCTTCCGAGGGGGCTTGCTGCGCCATGCCTGCTCCTTGCGAAGGGCGGGATTATAAATCGGGGTCAGAGCCCGATTTCACGCCTTGAGGACGAGCAATCCTTTCAAATATTCGCCCTCGGGGAATTCGAGCGCGACCGGATGATCCGCAGCGGCGCTGAACCGGTCGATGATCTTTGCATCGGCGCCCGCGTCGAGCGCGGCGCCGGCGACGATCGATTGGAAGAGCTCGGCCGATACGCCGCCGGAGCACGAGAACGTGGCGAGGAGACCGCCCGGCGCGAGGAGCTTCAGCGCCCAGAGGTTGATGTCTTTGTAGGCGCGCGCGGCCTTCTTCACTTGCGCGGCAGTCGGCGCGAATTTCGGAGGATCGAGGATGATGAGATCGAAGCGCGCGCCGGAATCGCGCAGCTTGCGCAGCTCCGCGAAGACGTCGGACTGGCGGAACTCAATCCTGGAAGGGTCGAGCGGATTGGCGGCCAGGTTTTCGCGCGCAACATCGAGCGCAGCCGCCGAGCTCTCGATTGCCGTGACGCGCTTCGCGCCGCCGGCGAGCGCCGCGATGGAGAAGCCGCCGGTGTAGCAGAAGCCGTCGAGAACGTCGCGCCCGGCGGCGAGCGCGCGCACGCAGGCGCGGTTTTCCCGCTGGTCGAGGAAGAAACCGGTTTTCTGTCCCTGCTCTACGTCGACGCGGAAGTTGAGCCCGTATTCGATGATCGGGCAGCGCGCCGCATTGCGATTGCCGCGCGCGAAGCCGGCGCGCGCCTCGAGCCCTTCGAGCTTGCGCACCTCCGCATCCGAGCGCTCGTAGATCGCGGCGCAGCCGGTCAACTCCACGAGGAGATCGAGGATCGGGTCGCGCCAGCGCTCCACACCCGCGGCGAGGAACTGTGCGACCAGTACGTCGGCGTAGCGATCGACGACGAGCCCCGGCAGGCCGTCGGATTCGCCGTGCACCAGCCGCAGCGCATTCGTGTGCTTGGCCGCGGGCAGCGCCTCGCGCAGCGCGAGCGCCTTCTCGAGGCGTCCACGGAAGAATTGCGCGTCGACTTCCTCGTCCGGATCGAAGGTCCACACACGCGCACGGATCTGCGATTTTGGGCTGTAGGCCGCACGCGCCAGCGCCTTTTTCGCGCTATCGAGCACTGCTACTGTGTCGCCGGCCTCGCCGCTCGCCTTTTCCACCGCGCCGGAAAAGATCCACGGATGGCGCCGCTTCAGTGATCTCTCGCGCCCGCGCTTGAGCTGAATCACTTCTTGCGCGCCCTCGGGTGAGCCGCGTCGTAGACCTTGGCGAGCGCCTGGAAATCGAGGTGCGTATAGACCTGCGTGGTCGCAATGCTGGCGTGGCCGAGCATCTCCTGCACGGCGCGCAGGTCCTGCGAGGACTGCAGCATGTGGCTCGCGAAGGAATGGCGCAGCATATGCGGGTGGACGTGCTCGGCCAGACCGCGCCGCTTCGCCCAGGTCGTAAGGCGGTGCCACACGCGGCTCGGCGTGATGCGGCGGCGGCGCGCGCCGACGAAAAGCGCGCGCTCTTCGGGCGCCGCAATGCTGGAGCGGATGCGCAGCCACGCTTGCACGGCGTTGCGCGCACGCGTGCCGACCGGCACGGTGCGCGTCTTCGAGCCCTTGCCGGTCACGGTAATTTCGCCTTGCGAAGGATCATCGGTCAGGTCGAGCGCGACAAGCTCGCCGACGCGCAATCCCGAAGAATAGAGAAGCTCGAACATCGCGGCGTCCTGGACGCCGAGCGGCGTGGTTTCACCGGCGCCGTCCAGCAGGCGCTGCGCGTTCTCCACCGACAGCGCCTTTGGCAGCGGCCGCGCCGCCTTGGGCGCCCGGATACCGAGCACCGGGTTCGACGCGAAGCCGCGGTGGCGCGTAAGCCAGCGGAAATAGCCGCGCCATGCCGAGAGCGTGAGCGCAAGCGAGCGAGGCGATAGTCCTTTGGCATGGAGCTGGGCGACGTAACGGCGCACTTCCGCGGCTTGCATGCCCTCCAGCGCCTTGTCGCCGCGCAGCGCGTGAAGCACATTTAGCGCGCGACCGTAGTTCTCCAGCGTGGCAGCGGAAAGCCGCCGCTGGTGCTTCAGCGAATCGAGGTACTCGCTGGCTAGAGCCTTGCCGTCACTCCGGCTGCGCATAGCTCACCGATGCGGCGAAGGTACAGCGTGCCCATCTCCGGAAAGAAGCGCTTGGCATCCTCGCTGCCGAGCGCAAGAAGGCCGAAAACGCTGGTCTGGCCGAGCGGAATGAGCGCCATGGAGCGCACATGCTCGGCCGCTTCGCCGAACCAGGGCAGGAACGGATTGGCTGCGGCGAGCCCGCACTGCGGCGCGCCCATCTCATCGGCGTAGCGCTGCTGGGTCTCTTCGATTGGCCGCGCCTCGTCGAAATCGGCCGGCACGCTCTTTCCCCAGATGCGCAGCTGAACGTGCGGCACCGAAAAGTCCTCGCGCAGGTGAAAGTAGATCGACGTCGCGAGCGCCGGAAAATCCTTTGCCCCGGCGAGCGCCACCGAGAGCCGATGCACTTTCTCGCTGATCGCGTCGTTTTCTTCGCCGAATTGCAGAAGCTCGGCGAGCCGTGCCTCCAGCGCTTTCAGCTTCTCGCGCAGCGCCACGGTCTGGCGCTCGGAGAGCGGAATCGCTCGGCCGCCGTACGGATGCGGCACGTTGATGCTCGTGAGCAGATCGGGATGATGGTCGAAGAACTGCGGATGCGTGCGGAGGTAACGGGCGATGTCTTCGGCGTTCATTCTTCGAGTTCGAGCGTACCTTCAAAAACCATCACGGCGGGGCCCTTCATCACCACGGCATTGTCGCCGCCGGGCCAAGCGATGGTCAACGTGCCGCCGCGTGTCTGAACCGTAACGGGCGAATCGAGCAGGTTGCGCGAAATGCCGGCGACCACCGCTGCGCATGCGCCGGTGCCGCAGGCGAGCGTTTCGCCGGCGCCGCGTTCCCAGACGCGGAGCGCGATGTCGTGGCGGTCGAGCACCTGCATGTATCCGGCGTTCACGCGATCCGGGAAGCGAGGATGGGTCTCGATCGAGGGACCCTGCGCGGTGACCGGCGCGCTCGCCACATCGGGCACGACCTGCACGGCATGCGGGTTGCCGATGGAGACGATGCTCACCTCGATAGCGCGGCCGTTGACATTGAGCCGCTCGATCACCGGTCTGGATGGCTTGCCCATATCGACGCTGACCTCGCCGTCGGGCTCGAGGCGCGGCTCGATCATGCCGCCGAGGGTCTCTACGCGAAGACGCTTCTTGTCGGTGAGGCCGCGCGCATGCACGAACTTTACGAAGCAGCGCGCGCCGTTCCCGCACTGCTCGACCTCGCCGCCGTCGGCGTTGAAGATGCGATAGCCGAAATCCGCGTCACCATGGCGCGGCTTCTCGACCACCAGGATCTGGTCGCAGCCGACGCCGAAGTGACGGTCGGCAATGCGCTTCAGCTGATTGCGCGATAGCTCAAATTGCCCGGCGGTGCAGTCGAGGACGACGAAATCGTTCCCCGCGCCCTGCATCTTCGTGAAGTCGAGCCTCACGCCACCTTGCGCACGCACGCGGCGATACGGTCGATCGACGCATCGTCGAGAAACGGATGGATGGGAAGCGAGAGCACGCTCTTCGAGACGTTCTCTGAGACCGGAAGCTCGACCTTGCCAAGCGATGCGTACGCGGGTTGCTTGTGCAGCGGCATGGGATAGAACACCGAGCTCGCGATGCCGTCTTTCGCGAGCGCGTCGCGGATCACGTCCCGACGTTCGCTGCGAACGGTGAACTGGTGGTAGACGTGCGCGCCGCGGCCGTGCTCGGCCGGAAGGGTAAGGTTCGTGCCGGCGAGCCTTTCCCGGTAGCGCTTCGCCACCGTGCGGCGCGCCTCGTTGAAGCGCGCGAGGTGCTTTAGCTTGACCCGTAGCACGGCAGCCTGCAGCTCGTCGAGCCGGCTATTCCAGCCTACGCGCTCGTGCAGATAGGTCTGGCGGCTGCCGTGGTGGCGCAGCATGCGCAGCGTCCTTGCGTGCTCTTCGGACTTGGCCGTGATCAAGCCGGCGTCGCCGGCCGCCGCGAGGTTCTTTGTCGGATAGAACGAGAAACCGCCGAAATCACCCCAGCTGCCTGCGCGGCGGCCGTCGTAGTCGGCGCCGATGCACTGTGCGCAGTCCTCTATGAGCACCACCTTGTGCGCGTTGCAGATCTCGGCAATGCGGTCCAGGGGCGCGCATTGGCCGAAAAGGTGCACGGCGATGACGGCCTTCGTCTTCCGGGTGATGCTTCTCAAAAGCGCGGCCGGATCCAGGTTGTAGGTGCCGGGATCCACATCGGCGAACACGGGCGTAGCCCCGGTATAAGACACCGCCTCGCCGGTGGCGAAGAAGGTGAAGGCGGGAATGACCACTTCGTCGCCAGGACCGATGCCAGCCGCGACGAGCGGCAGATGCAGCGCGTCGGTCCCGGAGTTCACGCCCACGGCATGGCCCGCGCCGAGGAACGCGGCGAGCTCGTGTTCGAGCGATTCGCCTTCAGGCCCGAGGACGAAGCGGCCGGACGCCAGCACGCGCCCGATGGCTGCATCGATCTCGCTCTTCAGCTCGCGATACTCCCGCGCCGGGTCCACCATCGGAATGTTCATGCAAACCTCGCAAGCCGCTCGCGCACGAGCCGGCCGATGTCGAGCGCAAGCTTGAGAACGCGGCGGCCTTCGACGCCGTCCACGGCAGGCGGGTTGCGCTTCTGAACCGCCTCGAGGAAAGCCTGCGCCTGCGCTTCCAGGGCATCGCCGCCGGCATGGGTCTCCTCGGTCTCTTGGATCGCTCCTTCGCTCTGACGCACGTAGCGCAGCTTCCCGCCCTGCAGGTCGGCGGAGGCGTAGAGCCCGGGCTGGAATACCCGGAATTTGCGCACCACGGCCTGGCTCACGCGGCTCGATGAAAGATCGGCGACACAGCCGTTGGCGAATTCGACGCGCGCCGAGGCAATATCGATGTCGCTGGTGAGCACGCGAAAGCCGCACGCGCTCACAGCGCTCACCTCGACGCGCGCGAGCGAGAGCGCAAGGTCAAGGTCATGGATCATGAGGTCGAGGATCACGTCGACTTCGGCGCCGCGCTGCTTGAAGCCGGCGAGCCGCTCGGCATCGATATAGAGCGGCCGGTCGACGCGCGCGGCGAGCGCGCGAAAGGCGCTGCTGTAGCGCTGTACGTGGCCGACCTGCAGGACGAGGTTCTTCTTTGCCGCGAGGTCGACGAGGTCGTCGGCCTCGGCGAGCGTCGCGGCGAGCGGTTTTTCCACGAGTACATGCACACCGCGCTCCAGGCAGGCGCGCGCCACTTCGTGGTGCAGGTCGGTGGGCACAGCCACCACGGCGGCGTCGATCTTGCCGATGACGGTCCGGTAGTCCGAGACCGTGGCGCGCGCGGCGTCGCGGTCGACCACCGCGGCGAGCTCAACGCCGGGCAAGCGCGAAAACTTCTCGGCGTGAAAGCGGCCCATGTGGCCGGCGCCGATCACTGCCAGCTTCAATAGAAACGCTCCTCGCCCTCGGGGCGGGTCTTGAACCGCTTGTGCAGCCAGAAATACTGCTCGGGCATTTCGAGCACGCGCTCCTCGACGAACGCCAGCATGCGCCGCGCGTCGGCGTAGTCATCGCCGCTCGGAAAATCGCTCCATGCAGGGTAGAGCCGCGCGACATAACCGCCCGCCGGCAGCATGCGCGTCACGCACGGCACGACGGCCGCGCCGGTCGTGCGCGCAATATACGCGAGTCCGGTCACCGTGGCGGCGAGCACGCCGAAAAACGGGACGAATACGGCGCGCTTGGGACCGAAATCGAGGTCAGGCAGGTAATAGAAAAGCGCGCCCGAATCGATGAGGGCGATTCCTTTCTTGATTCCCCCCTGGCGCGGATACATGACGCCGCCGAAACGCGTGCGCCCGGCGTAGAGGCGAGCTTCGAAACGGGGATTCTTCTGCCGCGAATACATCATGGCGACGGGATAGTCGAGCGCGAGGCGCGCGAGCGTGGCCTCGAATCCCACAAAGTGCGGCGCGAACACGATGGTTTTTCCGCCCTTGAGGTGCTCGACGCCTTCCAGGCGCACCAGCCGTTCGATGCGCGCGCGCGGCGACCACCAGAGCATGCCCTGCTCCACGAAAGCGCGACAGAAGGCGCGGAAATGTGCTCGCGCAAGCGCCTCGCGCTGCGCATCCGACTTCTGCGGAAAGCACTTGGCGAGATTGATGCGCGTCACCTTGCGACGCTCGGGGATCAGCCAGAAGAAAAGCGAGCCGACGCCGTGGCCGATCGCGGCCTGCATGCCGAGCGGCAGAAAGTGCACGAGCCACATCAAGGCGAAGACGATGCGCGTCATGCCGGTTTCGGTTTCGCGCCCGCCGGGGTCTTGTAGCGGTTGTAACCCCACAAATACTGTTCGGGTCGCTGGCGGATGAGCTCTTCGAGGACGCGGTTCAAATGCCGGACCGGCGATTCGTTAACAAGGGGCGGCGGTAGCGGCCTTAGCGCGATGCGGTATCCACCACCGCGCGGCAGGCGCTCCGCGTACGCGAGAAAGCACGCCACGTCCGGCCGGCGGGCGAGCTTCGGCGCAAGCGTGCCCGTGTACGCAAGCTTGCCGAAGAAGGGTTCCCATTCCCCTTCCCCGCCGCCGGGCACCTGGTCAGGCAGAAAGCCCACGGCCTCGCGCCGCTTGAGCGCGGCGAAGACCTCGCGCACGCCGCGACGATTGGCGGGCGCGAGGCGCACGCCGCCGCGGCCGCGGCCGGCTCGCATCAGCCGATCGAGCCAGGCAAGCTTGGGCGGCCGGTAGAGGACAGTGATGGGCAACTCACGCGCCGCGTAGTGCGCGGCGATTTCGAAGCAGCCCATGTGCGGCGTCAGCAAGAGGAGCGCCTTGCCTTGCGCGCGCGCCGCGTCCAGCGCGGCCATTCCATCCACCGCGCGCACCAAAGCCGCGACTTCGTTCTGCGGTCGCAGCCACATCGCGGGCGTCTCGAGGAGCATCTGTCCGGCGTGCGCGATTGCCGCACGCCGCACGTTCGCATCGCGATAACCGGCGCGTTCGAGGTTCTGGCGCAGATGCCGACGGTACGTGGGCGAGATCCCATAAATCGCCCACCCGAGCAGACTTCCCATGCGTTGCAAAAACCAGAGCGGCAGGCCCGCAAGAACACCGAGAGCAATCCTGGGGAGACGCGGCAAGTTTTGGTATCCTTGCGGCCTTCCCACTAGCAGAAACGCCGGCAATGAGCGATTTTCTATTTACCTCCGAATCGGTGTCCGAAGGCCA